>NZ_JBHFPQ010000047.1:0-34494 GCF_041949875.1 Arhodomonas sp. KWT2 | reverse complement strand
GTGACCTTGCCCGGCTGAATTGGACACCTCTTCGTTTCTGCAATTGATGAGGTGATCCATGAAATACCGCCGCTACGACGACATGTTCAAGGTTGAAGCCGTTGAGCTGGCGCTGCAACCGGACATCCAGATCCAGGATGTGGCTGCGCAGCTGGGCATCCACCCGTTCATGCTGTCACGCTGGAAGAAGGAATACCGCGAGGGTCGACTCATGGCAAAGCCTTCCAAGGGCAGCGGCGCGGAAGCCGCGGAGCTGCGCCGGCAGATCCGGCAGTTGGAGCGCGATAACCGTAAGCTCAACGAGGAGAACGAGATCCTCAAGGAAGCGCGGCGTTTTTTCTGACAACGCCGACCGGGAGATACCGATTCATAGCCGAGCAGCGGGGGCGCTTCTCGGTGAAGCGCCTGTGTGACGCGCTGGGTGTGCCGCGCAGCAGCTTCTACGAGTGGGCGCGGCGGATGCCGAGTGTCCACGCGATCGAAGATGCGCTGTTGCTCAAGCCGATCCGCCAGGCGTTCTTCGCCAATCGTGGGATTTATGGCAGCCCCCGCATCAAACAGGCATTGGATGCCATGGGCCACCCCTGCGGTCGCCATCGCGTCGCACGGCTGATGCGCGAGAACGGCCTGGTTGCCCGTCAGGCCAAACGCTTCAAGCCGCGCCCGGGACGGGCGGCACACTACCAGGTGCCGAATCGGTTGTTGGAGCGGGGGCCGGCGAGGCGTCGCGGCGAGGTCTGGGTCGGTGACTACACGTATATCCACACACAACGCGGCTGGCTGTTTCTCGCGGTGGTGATGGACCAATACACCCGACAGATCCTTGGCTGGGCCACATCGCAGCAGCGCACAGCAGAGCTGACCTGTGCGGCACTCACCCATGCCCTGCAACACCATCGCCCGCGTCGTGGGGCGCTGTTCCACTCTGACCAGGGAATCGAATACGCGGCCAACGACTTCAAGGCCCTGTTGGACCGCCATCGCCTGACGCAGAGCATGAGCCGTCGGGCGTACTGCTACGACAACGCCCATGTAGAGTCGTTTTTCGGCACGCTGAAGGCCGAGTCCGACGTCACCGAGTTCCACCTACAACAATCCGTGTCCGCGTTGATTAGCTGTCAGGTCCCGGATGATTGCGCACCTGCCGAATGAATAGTTGCGGGTGGCTTTGTTGCCATTCCTTCAGCGCCTGTATCGGCGTTCGCTGGTGCAGCGCTTTCTGCGGTATGTGGTGATTGTACAGGTGGCAGTAGCGCTTGAGCGTGGTTTCCAGGTCCTGCCGGGAATCGAAGCGATGGCTGGCCAGGACCTCGCTGATGCGCCCGTTGAAGCGCTCGACCATGCCGTTGGTCTGCGGCCGGCGCACCGGTGAGAGGCGATGCTCGATGCCCGCCTCGGCGCAGAGCCGGTCGAAGACGTGCTCGCCGCTGGGCTGGCGAGCTTTGGCCTGAAGCCGATCGGTGAAGGCCTTGTCGTTGTCGGTGAGCAGCTTGCGGATGCGGAACGGCGCCTTGCCCCGTACGGCCTTGAGGAAGGCCGTTGCCGAGCGAGTGGACTTGTTGGCCTTGAGCTCAACGTAGACCCAGCGCGTGGCCCGGTCGATGGCCACGAACAGGTACCGGCGCCGGCTCTCGTCGGGCATCTGCGGCAGGTACTTGTAGTCGATATGGATATAGCCTGGCTCGTAGGCCTTGAAGGGCTTGGATTTGATCTCCTGCGAGGACTCGGCTGGCGTGAGATCGGCCAGCCGGGAGACACCGTTGCGACGCAGGCACCGGTCCAGCGCCGCGCGGCTGAGCCGCGGGTGGATGAACTCCCGGACCACCGCGAGCAGGTCATCGAGCGGCAGCAACAAGGTGCGTCGCAGCTCAATGACAATGGCCTCCTGCGCCGGGGAGAGCGTACTCAGCAGGTTCTTGCGCGTATGCGAGCGATCATGGACATCGTCCCGGCGGCGCCAGTGGCGCACCGTGCTGATCGAGATCCCCAGCTCCTCGGCCAGTTCCCGGCTGGTCTTGGTCGAGGCCTGAATATACGCCCGGGTCTTCGGGGTCGTCGTGGCGTTCGCGTGCAGTCGAATGTTCAGCGCCGGGCCTCCTCGGCTAGTGTGCTCAGCACCTCTCGGGCCAACCACAGAGGATAACTCCTCGGCGAGATGCAATCATCCGAGACCCTACAATTAGCCATGTCGATGACTACCTCCAGTTCTACAATCAGCGTCGGCTGCATTCGGCGCTGGGCTTTCAATCACCGGCCGCCTTCGGGAAACTGGCCGCGTGAACGTGTCCAATTCAGCCGGGCAAGGTCACTGGTGCTTCAAAGCCGGCCGGTTAAGCTGAGCGTTATGCGGAGGTCGTCAAAGACCGTTAACTGGATGAGGTTGGCCTCGCCTTGGTTGGTCACAATGGTCGAAAAAGGGGGGTATCTGAAACGCAGATTCCTTGTGTTAGCGTTAGCGGAAAAAAGGTGATTGGAGAGCTTGGTACTATAATGGATAAAGACGAACAGTATACGGCTTTAATGGCCACATGGTCTTCGGGAGTGATTGCCTATCATAGCCTGTTTTCAGCCTATCTAACCGCTAGTTCGATTTTCGTTGCTGCCAGCGTATTTCTTTTGAATGCGTTTTTTTCTAATGGCGGCGAAACTATGATTGCTTTCTTTCTGGTGTTTATCGGAGTCATAGGGGTATTTACTTCATTTCAAATGGCTGTGGGCCTTGAGCGTTTCACCGGGCAAAACCAGTATTTTGAATGGGAGTTGCGTGGGATAGAGGCTGCAGAGCAGTTCGGCGGTGTCAAACTATTCCAAAATTTACATTCATGGAGGGAGCGTCAGAGGGAGATAGAGAACAAAGCTCTAGAGCCTCCAAAATACAAGCCAAATTGGGCCACTAAGATTCACCGGTTCAAGCTCGCCGCGAGGGCAAAGGCGTTTCCATGGATCTTTGGTTTATATTTTATAGTGATTATTGCGTTTATATTCCTAGATCAGTTCGAGATCATTCGGTTTGCATAACAAGTCGCGCCACGCGGACGCACTAAAGTGCGCCGGTGCGCTCTGGCGTTATGCAAGAACGTATTTGGAATGGGCAATAAGTGCCGAGGAAGCGGGAAAGTAGATGAGAATCCTGAACGAGATTCTGAAATGGACTCGATCGCGTCCATCATGGCAGCGGGATGCGTGCCGGCGCCTACTTCAAAAGGAAAATGGATTAGGTGAGGTCGACTACTCCGAACTCTACGAGCTCCTGAAAAAGGACCATGGCATAAAGACCGATCGTGCCGTCACCTCAGTGCCACTAGAAAATGAACATCTTCCCGCCGAACGCACGCTCGGCGAGACCGTTACCCTTTTATCGTTGCGTGACCTGAATAACGTCAATCAGATCTCAAACGATCAGAACCTAGGATTCGCCCAGACCGGGATGACCGTGGTCTACGGGGGGAACGGGACCGGTAAATCCGGCTATGCACGGGTCATGAAACGAGCCTGCCGTGCCAGAGATCAGTCCGAACCAATTCATCCAAATGCAAACGATCCTTCGGTCGCAAGGAAAGAGCCGACAGCGAAATTCGATGTTGAAGTATATGGCCGGGTCGAAGAGGTCGAATGGTCTCGGGGAGCGACACCACCAGATCGGCTGTCCATGATATCGGTATTCGATTCGAAGTGCGCTCGCTCATATATAACGGCGGAACAAGATGTCGCGTACCTCCCCTATGGTCTAGATATTTTGGAAAACCTTGCAAAAGAAGTTGTGCCGAAAATTTCGGAAAAGCTCGACGCCGAACTCGCCGGAATCGACATCGATACTACCCCATTTAAGCATCTCGTTGGTGATACAGAGGTCGGGAAAACAATTAAAAACCTCTCCGCCAAATCAGACGTAGATGCGATAACTTCTCTCGGAACGTTAACAGAAGGAGAAATCAAACGAATTGCCGACCTCGAAGTAGCTCTCAAGGAAGCGGACCCCTTCGCCAAAGGCGAAGAGTTTCGGCGTTCGGCAATTCGTTTGAAGGCCTATGCCGAAAAACTGTCCAGCCCTCTTGTTTGGGTCAGCGACCACGCAGTTGAGAAGCTAGAAAGACTCAACGGAGAAAGAGCTGCCGCAGAGGCCGCCGAGAAGAAGGCAGCAGATGCATTGCGCGCCGGTGAGGAATTGCTCCCGGGAACGGGAGACCAAACTTGGAAACGTCTGTTTGATTCGGCGAAACGCTACTTCACGGAAGTGGCATATCCGGGTGAAGCGTTTCCGGCAAATGTCGAAGGGAAGGTCTGTCCTTTGTGTCAGGAAGATTTGCCGGATGCCGCTAATCAGCGCCTCAAGAGATTTCACGAGTACATTGAGAACGACGTCGCAAAGACGGCGGACAACGCTCGCAGAAAAGTCGAAGAGGCTAAAACGAAAATCGAGGCCGCAAGTCTGTCAATTTCGCCCGACGAAGCACTCGCTGATGAGTTAAAGGGACTCGATGACGAAATCCTCCCAAAAATCGCCGACTTCGAAGCTTCGCTTGAGGCCCGTAGAGCTTCGATGCTGGATTCCTTGGGGAAATCAGACTGGAGCGATATTTCTGGCTTAAACGAATCGCCGCGGGTCTACGTACGGCAACTCGCCGCGCATCAGCTTAAGTCGTGTCGGGAGCTAAGGAGGGCCGCGGACGAAGAGAAGCGGCGACAGCTTGAGGAGGAATTGGCTGAGTTGTCGGCGAGGCAACGCCTAGCGACGAGCTTGAAAGCCGTGATCGACTTGCTGGAACGGATGAAAAGGAAAGCGGCCCTTGAGAAGTGTCGGCAAAGCCTAAAAACCCGTCCAATCTCCGACAAATCGAAAGAGTTGGCGTCAGTAGCAGTAACTGAGGAACTTCGAAAAGCGCTTGATGAAGAATTCAACAGATTGGGAATTGGACATATCAAGACGAAACTCAAGGAGCGAAGCGCTCGTGGAAGGATGCTCCATCAACTGCTCCTCGACCTTCCAACGACAAACAAGATCGAGGAAATTTTGAGTGAAGGTGAACAGCGTGCCATTGCCCTAGGTTCGTTTTTTGCGGAGCTGGCGTTGGCGGATCATTCCTGCGGGATTGTTTTTGATGATCCCGTCTCTTCATTGGATCATAAGAGGCGAGGAAAAGTCGCAAAACGAATGGTGAGGGAAGCGAGCTCCCGGCAGGTGATCGTGTTCACGCATGACGTGGTGTTCTTGGAGCAGTTGCGCACGGAGTGCGACCGTGCGTTGCACGAGCCGACGATCACTAGTCTCGATCGTGTGGGCGCGAGCGCTGGCATCGTCAGTTCGGGGTTGCCCTGGGCGCATCAGAGCGTCGGGGAGCGCATCGATGTACTGGAAAAGGCGCAAAAACACTTTGAGAAGTTGCCATGGCCGGCCGAGCCGTCTGCGGAATTGGCTGGGGAGATTACCCGGCAGTATAGCCTTCTGCGAGCCACGATAGAGCGCGTGGTCCAGGATCATTTGCTCAATGGCACGGTTCAGCGTTTCAGGGATTATATCGACGTAAAAAGGTTATCGAAAGTAGTGGGCCTTCGGCAAGCCGAAGTGGATGAATTATTCCGGCTCAACCAAAGATGCCACGATATCGTGGAAGCCCATGATCCTGCATCCGCTAAGGATGAACCGCCGCCGACGCCCGACGAGCTAAAGCAAGATATTGCGGATCTTCGAGCACTAGTGGAGACGGTGAGAGCCCGAAGGAATGCTGCGCGAGGGTCCGCTTAGGGGATGCATGCATAACAATGCCATCAACTCGGATGGACAAAAGCGTAGCCTTGCTACGCTTTTGTCCACCGGTTATGGCGGCCGTTATATGCCTAAGGAGCGACAATCTTGAACATCACAGATCTACCTTTTGGGGTTACTGATTGGTCTGAGGTCGAGAAGACCGAGCATGCCGGGGAGAGGGGCGTGGCGTACTGGCGAACCCGACACTTCGGGGATATCCGGGTGCGGATGGTGGAGTACAGCCCGGGCTATCTGGCGGATCACTGGTGCGCGAAGGGGCACATACTTCTTTGTCTGGAAGGTGAGCTTCAGACTGAGCTGGAAGACGGCCGGTGCTTCACGCTCACTCCCGGTTCGAGCTATCAGGTCGCGGATAATGCGGAGCTTCACCGCTCATCAACTGAGCGGGGCGCCAGGCTATTCATCGTCGACTGAACACTCATGGCCAGACCGTTCACCGGAGGCCGAAGCCTTTGCGTCGCCGCGACCTTGTCACCGGTGATAGCGAGCGTTAAGGCGCTCCCCGAACACCATGCCCTTGAGTTCATCGTATGCACTACGACTGCTTTTCGGGAGTGCCGCAGTTGCCGCACCGGCGCTCCACTCCCTCACCGACGTGATGGAATGGTACCAGGATGGTTTCTCGACGGCGCAGCTCTGGCTGAACTATGTCGCGTTCCTGCCGATGCCGTGGTTGCTGCTCGGGGTCTATGCCGTGCGGGCCGAGGCGCTTGGCGCCGGTGCATTGATCGGGGCGGTGCTCTACGGGATCGCCTTTACGTATTTCGCTCACACGACGCTGTACGCCCTGAGCGCGGGTGTGCCGGACTACGAGTCGCTCTGGGGGCAGCTAGGACCGCTCTACACGGTTCATGGTGCGCTGATGGTGGTCGGCGGGCTGCTTTTCGCCAATTCGGCGCTCAGGGGGAAGGGCCTGCCCGCGGCGGCGGTCCTGCTGTTCGGTATCGGCCTGCTCGTGAACCTCGTGCTGGCGGTGGTTCCGGTGCCGGACATCCTGCAGGCCGTCGGCACGGCGATCCGTAATGCCGGCTTGGTCGGTATGGGCTATGCGGTTTTGCGGGAGAAACGAGGCGGCGCGTTCTGATCGGTACGTTGAGCTCGGGGCCAGCTCTAACATGCCGAGACATGGCGGTGGGAAGGCTGATCAGCTGGTGTAAGGCACGGTACAGGAAGGTTCCGTTGGTCTGGCTACAGGGAGGTAAGCCATGGCAAGGCCGCTGTGCCTTGAGTACGCGGGCGCGATCTATCACGTCTTCTCTCGCGGCAACCGCCGTGATCCGATCTATCTGGATGATCAGAGTTTCGCGAGCTTCCTCGATCTGCTCGGCGAGGCGTGCGTGCGGTTCAACGGGATCGTCCACGCATACTGCCTGATGTGTCCGCTTGGGAGGTTAAGAGGATACCTTGTTGGACAGTGTCAGGTGCCGAGGCTGGCACCGTGGCGCCGGTACCGGGAGGGAGAAATGGTCGAAGTCATTCTGCAGTCGGTTATCACGTGTCCGGAATGTGGTCACCGTAAGACGGAAACAATGCCGACGGACGCCTGCACCTATTTCTACGAGTGTGAGTCCTGCGGCGCGCTGCTCAAGCCGAAGCCCGGTGACTGCTGCGTGTTCTGCTCATTCGGGTCGGTGGCGTGTCCGCCGGTTCAGGAAGGCTCCGGGTGCTGTACCCCGGGCGAGTGACACGCCGCGTCAGGACCGGCGCCGCGTGCGGCAGGAATTCGGCCCGCTGGACGGCGGAAGAGAGGCCCAGGGTTACGCGTCGAGCGCGAAACGCCCGCGGATGGAGTTCGGGTGACAGGGGGGCGTTGGTGCGCGCTTCCTTCTCCCGCCACGGCAAAGGGGCGGTCAGTGTGAGACGCCGTGAGGGTCGGGCGTCGTTTGTGGGCGAATGCGCTCCGGGCGGTAGGCCGCAGGACTACCGGGCATCTGCTGGTTCCGCCCCATAGACCAGAACGATTTGCTTTGAGGTTCAATCGGATGGACGTTGTGTGCCTCCCGCGTCCGTGTCTGTCATGGGAGGGTCGCACGGTGGCCAAGGCGAATGCGTACTGGGGTCACGAACCGGTGGCGCGCGCATGCCCGGGGCTCTGCATGGGACCGGACCGGGGCGGTGTTGTCGATATCGGTCCGGCGGAGGTGACATGAAGTATCCCACGAGCACGGGGTTTGCGCTGCTGGGTGCGGCGCTGATTGCGATCAGTTACGGGCTGGCGCGCTTCGCCTTCGGGCTTTTCGTGCCGCCCATCCGTGCCGATCTGGAGCTGACGCCGTACGTGATCGGCATCATCGGTGCGCTGCCGCTCATCAGCTTCGTGCTGGCCACGCTGGTTGCCCCGTGGGCCGCGGATCGCCTGGGCGCCCGCAACACGGCCGTGCTCTCCGGTGCGTTCGGCGCCGGCGGTCTGGCGGTCATCAGTCAAGCGTCCGGCGCGCAGTCCCTCGGTGTGGGGGTGTTCGCCTGCGGCATCTGCACGGGGCTGATGATGCCGGCACTCACGGCCGCCATGCAGGTGCTGGTTAAGCGCTCGCTGCATGGGCGCGTGAGTTCGGTGATGAACGCGGGGACGAGCATCGGTGTGGCGGTTGCCGTGCCGGCGGTCCTGTTCCTGGCCACGGCCTGGCGTTTCGCGTACGTGTCGTTTGCCATCCTGGCGGCTATCGGGATCGTGGCCGCCTGGTACTTCATCCCCTCGGTGTCGCGGGCGACGGCGGCGATTACCGCGGCCGCGGCGCCGCCGCCGATCACTGCCCTGCAGTGGGCGCGTCTGTTCAGGCTCTCGCTGTTTTCCTTCGCGATGGGCTTCGTCTCCTCCGCGTACTGGATCTTCGCGCCGGATCTGGTGGTCACCCTCGGTGCCTTGCCGCCCGGGACGACCGGCTGGCTGTGGCTCGCCGTCGGCATCGCGGGGCTCGGGGGCGCGGTGGTGGCGGACCTGGCCGATCGCAACAACCCGCCCATCACCCAGGCGCTCATGCTGATGATGCTCTCCGCGAGCCTGGCGTTGCTCGCGGCCAGTCCCGGCCGGCTGGCGATTACCGCCTTCTCCGCGCTGGTCTTCGGCCTGGCCTACATGAGCCTGACCGGGCTGTACCTGATGACGGGCATCCGGCTGTTGCCGGGCCGGCTGTCGATGGGGCCGGTCCTGCCATTCATGGCCGTCTCGCTCGGGCAGGCCACGGGCTCGCCCGTGGTCGGCGTGCTGGTGAACGCGCTCGGCTACGCCGATGCGTTCGCCGTGTTCTCCTCGATCGGCATCCTGGTGGCGATCCTGTCGCCGCTGTATCCGCGCTACATCGAGCACGGGGCGGAAGAGGAGGCCGAGGAGGAAACCGGCCTCCAGGCGGCGTTCGATCACCAAGTCCAGGACGTGGATGGCGAGACGCCGGAGCCCGCTACGGAGGAGGCCGATCGGCCCTAGGCCGCGCGGCGCTCCTGGCCCGAACGCAGCCACGTGGCGAGTGCGCCAGCCGGAGCGGAGTGACGACGTGCGCCTGGTTGGGCAATCAGGTGCCGCACGGGTGTTGAAATCCGGGAACCGACCCCCGACTTTCCTTCGGTAGGTCACTACTTAATTCCGATGTGACGGCATGCAGCAGGGGTTTGCGCCGCGATGTCCTCTGGCGGGCGCTACGCGGCATGAATCGGCCGGTGCGACCGGGCGTTTGCTGCGGGCCGGTCTGCGATGTCGTCGTTTCCTGTGGAATCAATGGTTTCCTTTACGAGGGCGCGGCAACGGGAAAGGGTGCAACGGCGACGGGGGCCTCCGGAGCGTGGCACCACCGGCGCGTTGTCGCTGCCTTCGCGCCAGCATCCCGCCCGGGCAGCCGTGGTCCGTGCGATTGCCACTGCTGGCGATGTCTGGCGGTAGAGGGGCCCGGCCGTGCGTCGGCACGAGGTAGGCCCCTTCCGGTTGGAGCCGGGTCCGGAGCTCGAAGCGATCAGAAGACATTTGTTCCCTCGCCGGAATGGATACAACGGCGTGTAACCAGGAGAACGCATTATGCTGCTAGAAGAGACCTATACCCTCTCTAATGGCGTTGAGATCCCCAAGCTGGGGCTTGGCACGTGGTTCATCGAGGGTAAGGATGCCGAAGAGGCGGTGAAGGAGGCCGCCAGGCTCGGTTACCGCCATATCGATACCGCGCAGGACTACGGCAACGAGGCCGAGGTGGCTGCGGGTATCAAGGCCTGTGGGGTTAGCCGTGAGGAGATGTTTGTCACCACCAAGCTCGCGGCGCGGTACAAGGACTACAAGGGCGCGGTAGAGTCCATCGAGGGCTCCCTTCAGCGCATGGGCCTGGATTACATCGACATGATGATCATCCACAGCCCCCAGCCCTGGGACAGCTTCGGTGAGGCGGATCGCTTCCTCGAAGGCAACCGCGAGGCCTGGCGCGCGCTCGAGGAGGCCCACAAGGCAGGCAGGATCCGCGCGATCGGCCTGTCCAACTTCGCCGAGCAGGACATCGACAACATCCTGGAGTCCTGCACGGTCAAACCGGTGGTCAACCAGATCCTGGCGCACGTGAGCAACACCCCCTGGGACCTGATCAAGTACTCGAAGGACAAGGGGCTGCTCGTCGAGGCGTACTCGCCGGTGGGCCACGGTGAGCTGTTCAAGAACGAGCAGATCGCGGAAATGGCCAGGAAGTACGGTGTCTCCGTGCCGCAGCTGTGCATCCGCTACGATCTGCAGCTCGGCCTGCTGCCGCTGCCCAAGACGGCCAACCCGGAGCACATGAAGAACAACGCGGACGTGGACTTCGTGATCGCCGATGACGACATGGAGACGCTGAAGAACATGGAGCCGATCAAGGACTACGGCGACGCCAGCGTCTTCCCGGTGTTCCAGTAATCACGGGGAAGCCCTGCGTGTTTGAACCGGGTCCGGCCCTTTCGGTGTACCGAAAGGGCCGGGCGTCTCCCGCTTCCAGCCCCCCGTTGCCGTAACAGCGCGCGTTTAAGGGGCTATCCGGCGCGCTCCCTCCGCGGCGGCGACTATGGCGGTTTCCCGGAGCGCAAGACCTGCTCTGCCTGCGCTTAACAGGTGGTTCACGCTCGCTGCCAGCCGGACCGCTATCACCCATTGAGCGAAATCCCCGAGGGGAACCCCACCCGGCCAGGGGGCAGCCCTACGGCCTCCGACTCCTCGTTGGCTCCCGGGCGCGAAGCCGGCCGGGATTCAGCGATATTCCCCGGGCGGACGTGAGTTCAGGAAGGGGTGCGCGATCACCCGTGATAGGCGGGTTAGGCACCGCCGAGTGCCCGGGTCACCCATTCCCACAGCCGCTCCGGCGTGGCCGAGTCGCCGTCGTAGAGCACCCGGTAGATGAGCGGGCCGATGATGAAGCCACTGCGCCCTGCACTATGCGAGATCCGTCATGGGAATTTATCCACCGAAATCCGCCGGCTGACGGTATACTCCCCCCTTTGCCTGCATCGGCAACGCTTGGGCATGTGGTGTTGGATGGTTCGGTGAGGCTGTTGAGCGTGGCGGTTTTGAGTATATGTGAATAGTTTATATCGGGGTGTGGCGGGCGGGAAATAAAGGATTTCAGTGCGGAATAAACGGCGGGCACTTCCGGCGGCAATCCGGGCATAAAACATGGGTTTCGCCTTGTCGGGATTCGGATAACAGCGTGTTGATCGTTTCGTTTTTTCCGCATTCCATGTCTCCCGCGTTTCAGCCTTGGGCACTCAAGGCATATCAACGCTTTCGGACCAGTCAATAAGAACGCATAGCGATCAGCTCAGGAAGGTGATTACCACGCGATCACGCAAACCGGCACGGCCGTTATGGGGACAGTCCGGCGGCGAGGTGTTGCCTGGCGCCGATTGCTATCCATCGAAACGGTGGGCTCCCGCCATGCCACCCCGAGTGGCGGGAGTCGGCATGTTGATCGGGGCAACAAGAAGGAAAACCTGATGGATTATAAGGAGTACAAGGTGCTCTACGTGGTCGAGGGCGGCCTTGGTACGATCTTTCTGGGGGCGTCGGGCATTCCGATCAAGAAGATGGAGACCGCTTTGAACAAGGAAGCGGCGGACGGGTGGACGGTGGTCTTCCAGGTTCTGGAGCAGAAACGTTTCATGCTCTTCTGGAAGCGGGAGGCGGTGATCGTCACCCTCGGTCGCTAGGCCTGCCGTAGCAGGCGAATGGCATCGGGAGGGAGCCCTCCCGGTGCAAAAAGGAGATTTTCCAATGTCTAAAGAGGCCGTCCAGGAGAGGGAAGAGAGCATCCGCAGGCTGGTGAGGGAGCTGCCGGATGACAAGCGGCTGCGGTATTTCAGGGAGGTGGAGCGCAAGATCAAGGATCCGGATACCTATGCGACCCTGAACTTTATATTTTTCGCCGGGCTGCACCACTTCTATCTCGGCAAATGGCTGTACGGCATCATCAACATGGCCGTGTTCTGGGTAGGGGTGGCCATGCTGTTCACGGACCATGTCGGGCTGGGTGTCCTAGTGCTGATCGGTGTCAGCGTTCTGGAGCTCTGCGAGCTGTTCCGCTCGCAGGTGATCGTGCAGAAGTACAACAACCAGGTCATGGAGAGGGTCTACAATTCCGTCAGCAGGGCCTGAGGAGACGGGTCCGGAGATGGTCGTGTACAGCGCGCCGTTCCCCGCCTCCCGTTGGCGTGCATGCCTCGGTTAGCCATTGGCGGTGTGCGGTGACTATGGCGCCTGGAGAAGGTTCGTGACGCTCGAATACCTCGTGACCTCGCTCATCGTCGTCCTGCTGCCGGGGACGGGCGTCATCTATACGCTTGCATTCGGGCTCGGCCGCGGCTGGCGGGCCAGCGTGCTCGCGGCGTTTGGCTGCACGCTCGGGATCGTCCCTCATGCCGTGGCGAGTACTGCGGGGCTTGCGGCGCTCCTCTATACGAGCGCATTGGCGTTTCAGGTTGTGAAATACCTCGGGG
Source organism: Arhodomonas sp. KWT2 (assembly GCF_041949875.1). Classification (NCBI taxonomy): domain Bacteria; kingdom Pseudomonadati; phylum Pseudomonadota; class Gammaproteobacteria; order Chromatiales; family Ectothiorhodospiraceae; genus Arhodomonas; species Arhodomonas sp. KWT2. Next base: position 21,797 of record NZ_JBHFPQ010000047.1, on the reverse strand, counting down.
TGGCGTACCTGCTCTACATGGCGTGGGGCGTACTCCAGGAGAGAGATGCGCTGCAGGTATCGGGGCGAAGCGAGCCGACGCCGGACATCAGGATCGTTGTTGACGGGGTGTTGCTGAATATTCTCAACCCCAAACTGTCCCTGTTTTTCCTGGCGTTCCTGCCCCAGTTCGTGCCGGGCAGTGCCGTTGCGCCAGCGGAGTATATGCTGGGGCTGGCCGCGGTCTTCATGCTCCTCACGTTCGTCATTTTCGTCGGATACGGCGCGTTCGCATCGGCGGTGCGTCGCTACGTTGTCTCCAGTCCGGGCGTCATGGTCTGGTGCAGACGTGGCTTCGCAGCGGTGTTCGTCGCGCTCGGGGTCCGGCTCGCGCTGGCCGAGCGGTGATTGCCGTCATGATGCGCCGATGCGTTGTCCTGTGGCATGGCGCCGGGTTGTCCCACGTCAAATGGAAATCGATGAAGACACCGTATCGGGGTGGCAATGCGGCCGTATCGATACGCTGCCTTCAATCTGGCTTGAACGGGGCCTGACGCCGCCTAAAGGAGGGACCACGATGGCGATCAACGGTGGGTGTTTGTGCGGCAGGGTTCGGTATGAGGTCGCCGGAGGGCTTTCAGGTGCCGATCACTGCCACTGCTCCCGGTGCAGGCGGCAGCATGGTGCCGCGTTCGCGACCTATGCCGACCTTGATCCGGCCGATTTCAGGTGGACCGCCGGAGCGGCATTCGTGAAGGTCTATGAGACGTCCTCGGGGGCCGGATGGTGTTTCTGCAGCGAGTGCGGATCGTCGCTGGCAGGCACGGTGAACGGCGAGGTCACCGCGATTACGCTGGGCACGGTCGAGGGCGATCCGGGCGTGACGCCGGGGTTTCATATATTCGTGGGCTCCCGGGCCCCGTGGTATGAAATCAGCGACGACATTCCGCAATTCGATGAAAGGCCGCCAGCGACCTAGCTGTGACCTTCCAGTAGGTTGTTCACTCGGGATCTACCCGGAAGACTGGCAGTGCGAGTCAAAACACTCCGCCGGGAGGTCCGGATGAACACCCCTGTGTGTGGATGTCGCACGAGGGGAGATAATGGAATTTCGGGTAGGTCGTGCGCCACAGGCGTGCGACATTCCGGGCCGGTCCCGGTGGCGTCGCACACGGCCTGCGGCCGTGCACGACCTAGCTGCTGACCGCCGTGGGGGCGTTGCGGGCCCAGGGATGGTTCCTGCCCGGCCAGCGGAATCCGGAGACTGTCGCCGGTTCCCGGTGATGTGTGCGGCGTGAACCGGCACTGGCTGCCGGGCGTGAAGCCGGCCGGCACTCAGCGATATTCCCCGATTGGATGCGGGTTCAGGAAGGGACGTGATCGCCCGTGATCCCGCTCGCGCTGAGCCCGCGGCGGTGCGGGCTAGACGCCGCCGAGCGCGCGGCTCACCCATTCCCGCAGCCGTTCCGGCGTGGCCGAGTCGCTGTCGTAGAGCACCCTATAGATGAGCGGGCCGATGATGAAGTCCATCAGGGTGTCGACGTCGGGCGGTGTCTCGCCGCGGGTGACGGCGCGCTGGTGGATCTGCGCGATCTGTTCCCGCGCATACTGGAAGCAGCGCTGGCGGCGGGTCTCGTCCGCGCTGGCCATGATCTCGCAGAGCATCTGGCGCCCGGGTGCCGATACCATTTCGTCGAGGTAGTGCTCGCCCCAGCTCAGGAGGTCCGAGGCGAGGGCGCCGGTGTCCTCAGGGGCGGTCTCGGGGCGGAAGCGCTCCAGGGTGACGTCCGCGAGCAGGTCGTTGAGGTTGCCCCAGCGGCGGTAGATGGTCGACGGGGTGACGCCGGCGTGGGCAGCGATGACGGGGATGGTGAGGTCCTCGCGGGATCGCTCGGCCTGCAGCTCGCGTACCGCCGTGTGCACGGCCTGCTGAACCCGGGCGCTGCGGCCGCCCGGACGTACCGACTCTCTCGTCGCCATAGGTCCTAAACGCAAAATATTTGCTTTTATCCGGTATAGCCACCACACTCCACTAACGCAAATATTTTGCATTAGTGGAGGTTCCATGGCATCGCCGCAGACGTCCCCGCCGGAACACGGGGTCGGCGCGCCCAGCTCACCCTGGAGGTTGGCCGTTTATGCTATCACGCTGTTCATGTTCCTCGCCGCGTCGAACGCGCCGACGCCGTTGTACCACCTCTACCAGGCGGAGTGGCATTTCTCGGCGACCGTGCTGAGCGTAGTGTTCGCGGTCTACGCCTTCACGCTGCTCCTTGCGCTGCTGGTCTTCGGTTCGCTCTCCGACCACGTCGGCCGCTGGCCGGTGATCGTCGGGGCGCTGCTGGTGGAGGTCGTGGCCATGCTGGCGTTCCGGTGGGCGGCGGGCGTGACCTGGCTGGTCGTTGCGCGGCTGTTGCAGGGGGCGGCAACAGGCGCCGCCACGAGCGCGCTGGCGGCGGCGCTCCTGGATGCGGACAGCCGCCGCGGGCCGGTATTCGCAGCGGTCGCGCCGCCGCTGGGGCTGGCCTTCGGCGTGCTCGGATCGAGCCTGATACAGCTCCGTGCGGCGGACCCGCTGCACGCGGTCTACGGTGTCCTGGTGGCGCTGTTTGCCGTGCTGTGCGTGCTCAACGTCTTCAGCGGTGAGCGGGCGCGGCGGCGTGCCGGTGCCTGGGCGTCGCTGTGGCCGCGGCTCACCGTCCCCGCCGCGGCGCGCCCGACCCTGTGGCGGGTGATCCCCATCAACATCGCGGTCTGGGCGCTCGGCGGGTTCTATTTCTCGCTGGCGCCGTCGCTCACCGAGCGCGTGATCGACCCGCAGTCGCCGCTGGTGGCCGGGGTGATCGTGTTCACCCTGCCTTTCGTCGGCGGTATCAGCGTCTACACGTTCCGCCGCCGGCCGGCGGCGGTCGCACTGCGCTTCGGCGGTTGGGGGCTGGCCATCGGGCTCGCCATCACGCTCGCCGGCGTGCATGGACAGATCGCCGCGCTGCTGCTAATCGGTACAGCGGTGGCAGGCATGGGTTTCGGCGCCGGGTTCATGGGGGCGCTGGGGGCCGTCATGCCGCTGGCGCCGGTGAGTGAGCGCTCCGCGCTGATGGCGGTGTTCTACGTCCTGAGCTACCTCTCGTTCAGCGTGCCTGCCATCATTGCCGGCCTGTCGACGCAGGTGCTGGGCGTGGTCCCCACCACCTACGGTTACGGTGCGGTCGTTGCGGCGCTGGCGCTCAGTGCACTGGCGGGCATGGCACGGCAGCGCCCGGCCTGCCCGGTGGGCGGCTGAACGGATCGGCCCGGTGCGGGCCGGGCGCCCACCGGGTGCTGCGGTGTGCCGCCGGGCTTCAAGGGGGAGGGCAGACCTCATGAGCGGAGAGTCGTACACGCCGGGCCATTCCGGGAATGCCACCGCGTTCATGGCCGCGCGCACCATCGAGTCGCACGGCCGTTTCTTCACGCCCCATCTGGAGCCGGGTGTGTCCGTCCTGGACTGCGGCTGCGGGCCCGGCTCGATCACCCTGGGCATTGCGGCACGCACCCACCCGGGCGAGGTCGTCGGCGTGGATTTCGGCGAGAGCCAGATCGAGCGGGCACGCGAGAGCGCCACCGGGGCGGGCGCGCACAACGTCCGTTTCCAGACGGCGGACTGCTACGCGCTGCCGTTTCCGGACGAATCCTTCGACCGCGTGTTCAGCAACGCGCTGATGGAGCACCTCGCCGACCCGGCGGCCGCGGTCCGTGAGTTTCACCGTATCCTCCGGCCGGGCGGCGTTATCGGCCTGTGCAGCCCGGACTGGGGCGGGTTCGTGCTCGCGCCGCCGTCCGACGCGCTGGACGGCGCCATCCGCGCCTACGAGGCGCTTCAGACCCGCAACGGCGGCGACGTCCGTGCCGGCCGTCGGCTCGGTGGATACCTGGCGGAGAGCGGTTTCAGCGCGGTCGCGATGTCGGCACGATACGAGTGCTACGATTCGCTGCCGGCCATCGGGGGGTACCTCGCGCTCCAGCTCGACGACAGCGGGGATGCCCGGTCCGCGGCCACGCTGCGCGACTGGAGCCGGTCCGAGGGCGGCATGTTCGCCCAGTGCTGGATCTCCTGCGTCGCGCGCAAGCCGTGATACCGGCGTGTGCGGCAGCGGCGGGCCATGTCGACGCCGCACCACTGTCGCTGGCGCGGCCGCCGGGGCCTGAAAGGAAACGCATTCGATGAGTGTCACGCGGATCAACCGTTTCACCTCGGAAGAGGGCATGGCCGCCGACCTCCACGAGGGACTGCGCGCCATCGTGCCGCTGGTAGAGGCCTCCGGGGGCTGCCTGTCGTCCCGGCTCATGCGCAACACGGACTTCGCCCGCGAGTTCGGGATCCAGGAAGAGAGGGCCTCCGTCGAGGCGCACCGGGCCTCCCTGGAGAGGGTGCCGCCCGAGACGGTCGCCATCGTCATGCCGCCGCTCGCCGGCGGGCACGTACCAAACCGGTGAGTGGCACCACCGGCCCGGCGGAACCGGCCATGACCGCGGATACCGGCACGTATGTCCTGATTCTGCGGTGCGATACCGCCGCGCGGCTGCGCATCGGGCGCTGGGGTGTCCTCCACGCCCGGTCCGGTTACTACGCCTACGTGGGCAGTGCCTTCGGGCCCGGCGGTGTGCGCGCCCGCGTCGCGCGGCACGCCCGCCGGGGCAAGGCGATGCACTGGCACGTGGACTACCTCCGCGAGCATGCGGTGCTGGCGTCGGTGTGGTTCGCGCATTCAGGCACCCGGCTGGAGCACGAGTGGGCCGATGCGCTGGCGGGGCTCGCCGGTATGGAGCCGGTTAACGGCTTCGGCTGCAGTGACTGCCGGTGCGAGTCCCACCTGTTCTTCTCGCCGGCGGAGCCGTTGCCGGACCGGTTCCGGCGCGTTGCGCTCGGTACGGTGGCCGTCTGGCGCCCGGATGAGGCCGTTTAATGGCGAAAGTGGACCGGGATTGCCCTTTTGCATGAATCGGGTGCGACGGCGTGCGTTTCCCGCCGGCAGGTGTCCGGCATACGACGCCGCCTGGACACACGGGAGACCTCCCACGGCCGCCGGTCGCCGGGAGCAACCGATCCGCCCGGGCCACGGCGGTTCCGTCCTCCCGCAGGTCGGCTGCTCAGGGCAGCCGACGTTGCCGGCACCGCAGGACGTGACGTTGGCTGCCAGGAGCAGCTAACATACAGCACCGGTCCCCTTCACGGGCATGGCGGTGCCACAAGACCCGCCGGCCGCGGGAGAACCCCTCTCCCGCAGGGGGAGAACGGGGGTACGGCCTGCATACCCGACCCGGGGCATTCCCGGACGGCCTGTCTCCGGCGCCCGTATGATGGGCCGGTCTCACACCGCACATGGAAGGTTCGATGAACGTCTCCCCCGTTACCCTGGAGGGGCGCGAGGTGCGTCTGGAGCCCCTCGCCGCCGCGCACCGCGACGTGCTGTTCGCGGCCGCTGCGGACGGCGAGCTGTGGCGTTCGCCGGTGACGGTGGTGCCGTCGTCGCCGCAGGCCATGGCCGCCTACATCGACGACGCCCTCGCCGGACAGGCACAGGGGCGGTATCTTCCCTTCGCCGTGATCCGGCGCGCGACCGGCCGGGTCGTGGGGACGACCCGCTATCGTGCCATCGAGCCTGCGCACCGGCGCCTGGAGATCGGATCCACCTGGCTGGCGGCCGGCGTGCAGCGCACGGCGGTGAATACCGAAGCCAAGCTGCTGTTGCTCCGGCACGCGTTCGAGGTGCTGGGGTGCGCCCGCGTGGAGTTCCTGACGGACGTGCTCAACGAGCGTTCCCGCGCCGCCATCGCCCGGCTGGGGGCGAGGCAGGAGGGCATTCTGCGCCGCCACATGGTCATGCCGGACGGGCGCCACCGGGACTCCGCGTGTTACAGCATCATCGAGCCCGAGTGGCCCGCGGTGCGGGCGTCACTGGAGGCGAGGCTGCGCCGCTACGGGGCGGGCGGCGGCGGTTAGCGCCGCTCGTCCGCGGTCACCCGCATCAGAACCCGGTCGAGGAGCCGTGTCGGGAGCAGCCGGCTCAGTGCCTTGAAGACGTGGCTGGGTACGGTGACGTGATAGCGCGCCTTCGGCCGCGGTGACTCCAGCGCGTGGGCGAGACGGCGGAGCACGGCCTCCGGATCGCGGGAGAAGGGCGTGCGGCCGCTGCCTGCGAGGCGGCGGGCGTAGGCCGCGTAGGCCTCGCGGTGGGCGCTCGTCTCCGCGTCGATCCAGCGCCGGAACATCGCCTCCGCGTTGGCGCGGAAGCGGCTGGTGACGGGCCCGGTCTGGATCAGGCTGACGTGGATCCCGCTGCCGTGGAGCTCCTGGCGCAGGGTGTCGGTCAGTCCCTCCAGGGCGAACTTGCTCGCGTTGTAGGCGCCGCGGTAGGGCATGGCGACGAAGCCGAGCAGGGAGCTGTGCATCACCACTCGCCCGTGACCCTGCCGGCGGAAGACCGGCAGCGCGTGGCGGGCAACGGCCTGGGCGCCGAGGACGTTGGTCTCGAACTGCGCGCGCAGCGCCTCGCGGGGCAGGTCCTCGACCGCGCCGGGCTGGCCGTAGCCGGCGTTGCAGAACACCGCGTCCAGCCGCCCTCCGGTGCGTTCGAGCAGGGTGGCCACGGCCGCGGCGACGCCGTCCTCGTCCGCGACGTCCAGTACCAGCGTCTCCAGGCCGTCGCCTTGCAGTCGTTCCACGTCCGCCGCCCGGCGGGCGGAGGCGAACACGCGCCAGCCGCGCCGGTGCAGCGCATGGGCGCAGTGCGCGCCGATGCCGCTGGAGCAGCCGGTGATCAGAATGACGGGTCGCTGGTCGCTGATGGCGGGCTCCGGGTGGTGGCGGATCGTGACTGGCGGCAGTCTAACCGTTCCGGGTCACGGCCGGCCAAGCCCCCGGGGCGCGCCGCGTGGACCCCCGCCCGTCGGCGTGGTTAACTGCGGGGCTGTACCCGGCATCCCCGCACCGTTCAGGGAGACGATCGTGCGCCCCGCGACGCTGTTCATCCTCTCCGGCCTGCCGGGCACCGGCAAGACGACCCTCGCCCGGCGGCTGGCGTCGCACCGCCGGGCCGTCCACCTGCGCATCGACACCATCGAGCAGGCGTTGCGGGAGGTCTGCGGCTGCGAGGTCACGAGTGAGGGCTACGCGCTGGCGCAGCGCATCGCGGCGGACAATCTCCGCGCCGGGCTGGACGTGATTGCCGACTGTGTGAACCCCTGGCCGCTCACGCGCCGCGACTGGGGGTCGGTCGCCACCGGCGCCGGCGTCTGCCATGTGAACATCGAGATCCGCTGCAGCGACCCCGGCGAGCACCGCCGCCGGGTGGAGCGCCGCCATGCGGACGCCGGCAGCCTGCCGGCGCCGGGCTGGGACGATGTGTGCCGGCGTGACTACCACCCCTGGCAGGAGCCGCCCCTGCGGCTCGACACCGCCGGCCGGACGGTAGAGGCGTCGTTCTCGGAGCTGGTCGCCCTCATCGACGCGCAGTCCGGGGGCTGATCGCCGTGGCAGGGGCACGGCAGTACGTGAAGGTCGGCGAGCTGGCACGGCGCACCGGGCTTACCGTGCGCACGCTCCACCACTACGACGCCATCGGCCTGCTGCGGCCGTCGGCGCGCTCCGGCGCCGGGTACCGTCTCTACGCCCCGGCGGACGTGGCCCGTCTCCACGGCATCCTGGCGCTGCGCCAGCTCGGGCTCTCCCTTGCCGATATCCGCGCCACGCTGGCGGCGGACGGTGTCTCCCTCGCCGGCATCGTCGCCGAGCAGATCCGCTCGCTGGACCGCCGGATCGAGGAGGCGCGGGCGCTGCGCGACCGCCTCGCCGTGCTGGATGCCGCGATGGCCGCCGGTGAGCCGCCCGAGGGCGAAGACTGGCTCGCCACCCTCGCGCTGCTGCGCCGCTACCGCGAGCACTTCACCGCCGCCGAGCTCCGAACCATTCTCACCAACTGGGCGACGACCCGGGGCGACTGGGCCGCCCTGGTCGCTGACGTGCACGACGCCCGTCGCCGCGGCCTGGCGCCGGACGCGCCGGAAATGCAGGGGCTGGCCCAGCGATGGATGGCGCTCAGCATGCAGTGGATGGAGGGCGACGTGGCGCTCGCGCGGCGCTGGGGCGGGTTGGTCGAGACCGTTCCCGAGGCCTGCGGACGGCACGGCCTGGACCCGGTGGCCATTGCCGCGGTCAGGCCTGCGCTGCAGCTGCGGCTGGCGGCCCTGCGCCGGCACCTCGACGAGGCCGATCTCCGTGCGATGGACAAGCGCCTCGCCTCGGAGTGGCGGGCGCTCGCCGAGCGCGCGCGGGCGATGATCGAGGCGGGCACGCCGCGTCACGCGTCCGCCGCGCGCGCTTTGCTCGCCGACTTCGACGCGCTCGCGGACCGCACGGCCGGTCACGATCCGGACCGGCGGCGACGCCTGGAGCAGGCCTACCGCAGCGAACCCGTGCTCGCCAGGGGGCATTTCATCGGCGCGGACGTACGCACCTTCCTCGCCGGGGTCCGCGAGGCGGCGGACGGGGCTTGACCCTCACGCGCACGTGAGGCCTTACGGTGGTGCCTCCTTTCACACGGAGGCTGCCGTCATGACGTCACCGGTTAACGCCCCTGTTGCGGGTCAGGAGAGCCCGTCCGCCCGCCGGGTTGCCATCGCGCGGGCCGTCCACCAGCTCCTGGACGAGCCGCTGGTGCTTGAGGACCGGCTCGCCCTCCCGGTCCTCGGGGCGGAGACGGCGCAGACGGTCCGCGACGACCCGTTCCCCTTCAATGACCTGCCGGCGCGCACCATGCGCGCGGCGGTGGTGGCGCGGACCCGCCTGGCGGAGGACGCCCTGCACGACGCGGTGAACGAGGGGGTGCGGCAGTGCGTCGTCCTCGGTGCCGGGCTGGATACGCTCGCATGCCGCAACCCCTACGCGGATGCCGGCCTGCGCTGCTTCGAGGTGGACGTGCCCGGGGCCGCGGCCCTCAAGCGGGCACGGCTGGCCGGAGCGGGGGTGGCCGTGCCCGCATCGGCGGTGTTCGTCTCCGCGGACCTGTGCCGCGACGACCCCGTCGCCGCCTTGGCGGCGGACGGGTTCGATGCGGCGGCGCCCGCCTGTGTCGTCTGCATGGGCGTCACTCCGTACCTGCCCCGGCCGGCGGTGCTGGACCTGCTCGCCGCACTGGCGGCCTGCGCCCCGGGCAGCCGTATCGTGTTCGACCACCGCGTGGAGGCGGGGCTGCTGACGCCCATGGAGCGGCTGATGGCCGGCCACGCGGCGGAAAGCTTTGCCGCGATGGGTGAGCCGTGGCTCTCCGACTTCCAGCCCGCGGCGCTGGTGCGTTACCTCTCGGATCTCGGCTTCACCGACGTGGCTGAAGTGGATCCCGCGGCGCTGAACGCGCGCTACTTCCATCGCCGGCGGGACGGCCTGCAGACCGCCGGCGGCGGCTTCCGGATCCTGACCGCACGACGGTAGGGCGGCAAGGCACGCGGGGCGCAACCGTGCGCTCCGCGTGCGTCAGCGGGGGGCGGCGATCGCCACCCACCTGCTGCGCCGCGTCACATCCCGTCGTTGACATCCCTGTGCGGGTCCGATAGCAATAGAGGGTAAGCGCTTACCCTTGCACAACGACAAGCGCATTGAGAGAAGGGAGGAGAGGTGAGTATCGACCATCCGGCACCGGTCCGCGGACTGTCCCGCGCGGCCATCGATCAGCACGGCGCGAGCGCCGCCCCCGGCGGGGTGACGTCCGTGTGCGCTGTTGCCGGTGGTGCCGCCTCCCGTATCATTCACGCGGCCGTCGCGCCCGGCGCGCCGCGGATCCCCGGCCGGTCATGACAGGGAGAGCCAGGATGTCGCAGGAGCGCGAGACACGCCGCCGCAACAGTGCCCGCACCACCCCGACGCTGGGCGACGTCGCCGAGGCGGCGGGGGTGTCCACGGCCACGGTCTCGCGCATCCTCAACGGCGTGCCCAACAAGGCTTCCGAGGACACCCAGGCCCGGGTGCGCGAGGCGGTGGACCGGCTGGGCTACCGGCCGGTACAGGCCGGGCGTTCGCTCAGCACGATGCGCTCGGCGCTCATCGCGCTGCTCACCCCGGACAACCGCAACGCCTTCTACGCCGGCATCGCCGATGCGGTGCAGCGCGCGATCAGCGCCACCGGCAACGCCATGACCCTGTGCAACACCCGCGAGGACCCGGTCTCGCAGGACGCCTACATCGAGGAGATGCGCTCACACCTGGTCTCCGCCATCGTGCTGCTCGGCGCGGTGGATACCCCGGGGCTGCGCAAGCTCCTCGCCGACGGCCCGCCGGTGGTGTTCGTCAACCGGAAATGCCCGGTGGAGAGCCACTGGCCGTTCATCGGCATCGACAACTACGCCGCCGGCCGGGACGTCGCCCGCTACTTCGTCAGCCGCGAGTACGGCGACTGCGCCGCACTCCACGGCCCGATGCTGTCCTCCGCCAGCCGCGAGCGGCTGGAGGGCTTCATCGACGGCCTGCGCGAGAGCGGCGTGAGCCTGCCGGCGTCGGCGGTGATCGAGTGCGACCTCACCATGGAGTCCGGCTACCAGCGCTCGGCCGGCCTGTTCGCCGACGGCCGCCCGCCGCGCGCGATCTTCTGCGGCAACGACCCCATCGCCTACGGCGTATACCGGCGCTGCCGCGAGATGGGGCTGTCCGCGCCGGAGGACGTCGCGCTGTTCGGCTTCGACGACAACCCCCTCAACGAGTGGCTGGCCCCGTGGCTGTCCACCGTGCATGTCCCGCTTTCGGGTCTCGGCAGCCGGGTGGGCGAGATCGTCAGCGATCTGCTCGCCGGCCGCCAGGACGCCCCGGAAACCACCCTGCTTCCTTACGAGCTGACGATCCGCTCGTCGGCCTAGCGGCAGGACGGCTTTTGTGTGGAGGTGAAAACGCGAAGTTAAGCGCTTAACCCGAGACGATAACTGTGCCCCGCAGAGGGTGAAGGAGGAGAGATGACAAGCGGATACATCACGAGACTGCTGGCGGCGCCGCTCATCGCCGTCACAATGGCCGCGGGGGCGATCATCCCCGGTGTGGCCAGCGCGGCGGACGCGCCGTACAAGGTCTATCTGAGCATGAGCTACATCGGTAACGACTGGCAGACCGAGGCCAAGAACATGGTCACGGCCATGTCCAAGTACTACTCGGACAAGGTCGAGTTCCACGTCCAGGTCGCCGGCACCAACGCCCAGAAGCAGATCCAGCAGATCAACGGTATGGTGCAGGCCGGCGCGGACGCCATTGTCGTCTACCCGATCTCCCCCACCGCGCTCAACTCCGTGACCCGCAACGCCTGCAACCGCGGCGTGGTGGTCATGGCCTACGACTCGGTGATCACCGAGCCCTGCGCCCACAACGTCACCATCGACCAGCACCAGGCCGGCCGCGAGACCGCGGACTGGCTGGCGAAGGAGCTGGACGGCGAGGGCAACGTGGTGATGATCACCGGCGTGCCCGGCACGTCCGTCGACAAGGCCCGCACCGACGCGGCGATGAAGGTCTTCGACGGCGAGGCGGGCATCGACGTCATCGCCAAGAGCAACGGCATGTGGTCCCAGGCGGTGGCGCGCAAGGCGCTCTCGCAGATCGTGGCCACCCACGGCTGGGACAACATCGACGGCCTGTGGATGCAGGTGGGCTGCTATACCGCCACGTCGATGCAGCTCGAGGCCGGCATCCCCGAGGACGAGCTGCGGCCCTGCGCCGGCGAGTCCTCCAACGGCCACCGCATCCAGATGCTGGAGCCCGGCACCGTCGAGGGCGCGAGCGATACCTACCGCCCGGTGGGTCTGGCGAGCATCTCCTACGGCTCGCCGCCGTACTCCGGGGCGCTGGCGCTGAAGCTCGCGCTGGAGAAGCTCGCGGGCAAGCGTGACGAGCTGGCCCACGACATCGCGCTGCCGCTGCCGCTGGTGACCTCCTCGGAGGTGCAGCTCTGCGAGACCGGCTCCCACGAGGAGATGGCCGCCGGCTGCAACGTCTTCGATCCGGAGAAGGTGCCGCCGGGCTGGTTCGCCGACATCTACGGCCCGGACACGCCGGAGGTCGGCTTCGCCGCCGCGCTCAACGCCGAGCCGGAGCCGCGCGACTAGGCCCGAGGCCCGCGGGCGGGGGCCGTTGCGCCTCCGCCCGTGGTCGCCGCCCATTTCGACTCACGAGGTTCCCGCCCATGGCCACCCAGCTGGCAGTAGAAATCGACGGGGTGACGAAACGCTACGGGCCCACCGTCGCCCTGGACGAGGCCTCGCTCGCCGTCCGCCACGGGCATGTGCACGCCCTGCTCGGGGAGAACGGCGCCGGCAAGTCCACCACGGTGAAGGTGCTCAGCGGCCTGGTCACGCCGGACGCCGGCAGCGTGCGCGTCTTCGGCGAGCCGGTGACGCTGCGTTCGCCGCGCGAAGCCCACCGCAACGGTATCCAGACCGCGTTCCAGGAGCTGACCCTGGTACCCGATCTCACCGTCACCCAGAACCTGCACCTGCCCTACGCACCGGCGAACCGGCTCGGACTGCTGCGTTCGCGCCAGGCGCGCCGGCGTGTCGAGGGCGAGCTCGCCCGGCTCTCGCTGGACGACGTCGACCCCCGTGCCGAGGTGCGCGACCTAGACCTGCCCACGCGGCAGAAGCTCGAGATCGCCAAGGCCGTGCTCCGCGACCCGCGCATCCTGCTCCTCGACGAGCCCACCTCGGCGCTGACCGGCAGCAACGTCGAGTGGCTGGAGCGCATCGTGCGCATGCTCGCCGACGACGGCGTGACGATGATCTTCATCACCCACCGCATGCAGGAGGTCCGCAGCTTCTGCGAATCTCTGTCCGTGTTCCGCGACGGGCGCTGTGTCGGTGCCGGCGCGGTGGCGGACTACGACGACAACGCCATCGTCGAGCTCATGCTCGGCCGCTCCATGGAGCAGTCCTTCCCGCCGCGCAGCGAGCCGCCGGCACGCGGGGACGCACCGGCGCTGATCTCCGTGGACGGGCTGTCCGTGGACTCCCGCCTGAGCCGGGCCAGCGTGGACGTGCACGCCGGCGAGGTGGTCGGCGTCGCCGCGCTCCAGGGCATGGGCCAGGTGCCGCTCTACCGCGCGCTGTTCGGCATGGAGCACGTGGACGAGGGCGCGATCCGCATCGAGGGCCGTGAGGTGGAGCTCGCCTCGCCCCGGGACGCCATCCGCTCCCGTGTGGGTATCAGCTACCTGCCCGAGGACCGCAAGACCGAGGGCCTGCTGCTGCCGATGACGGGCACTGCCAATGTCTCGCTGCCGCTGCTGGAGCGTTTCGCGCGCTTCGGCTGGCTCGACAAGCGCACCGAGACGGCCGCCGTCCGGCGCGTGCTCGAGCGGGTCAACGTCGACCCGCGCGCGCTGCACACCCGCTGCAGCGCCTTCAGCGGCGGCAACCAGCAGAAGATCGTGCTGGCCAAATGGCTGCTCACCGACTCGCGGGTGATGCTCATGTTCGATCCCACCCGGGGCATCGACGTCGGCACCAAGCTCGAGATCTTCGAGCTCATGCACGAGTTCGCCGCCGCGGGCGGCGGGGTGCTTTTCCACTCCACCGACACCGCCGAGCTCGTCAATGTCGCCCACCGCGTGATCGTGCTCTACCGCGGTCGGGTGGTGCGCGAGCTCGTCGGCGAGGAGATCACCGAACAGGCACTGCTCGAGGCCGAGCTGGGGTACTTCAGCGAGGACGGGCAGAACACTTCCGGAGAGGACAATGGCTCACGCACACACGACGGCGCAGCATTCGCCTGAGCGGCCCGGCGCGGCGCTCCCACCGATCCGCTGGTCCCGCCACCGGGGCCTGCTGATCGCCCTCGGCGCCTTCGTCGCGATGGTTGCGCTGCTGCAGACCCTCGCCCAGGGCGGGCTGAGCTACTTCGATTTCAGCTTCCTGTCCGCGGGCGGCGCGCCGCTGGCGATCGCGGCCATCGGCGAGACCCTGGTCATCCTCTCCGGCGGGTTCGACCTGTCGGCGGCGGCCGTGGTCTCGCTGACCAACGTTTTCCTCGCCTCGTCGATGCCCGCCGACCCTGCCGGGGCGGCGCTGTTCGTCGTGCTCGCGCTGGGCATCGGCGGCGTCGTGGGGGCGGTCAACGGCTTCTTCGTGGGCTTCCTGCGGCTGCCGGCCATCGTGGTGACGCTGGCGACGATGTTCATCGTCCAGGGCGTCACCCTGCTGGTGATGAGCCAGCCGGGCGGCGCGGTGCCCAGCGGCTTCAGCATGCTGCTGAGCGGGGACGCGATCACCGGCGTGCTGCCCATGCCGGTGGTGATCATCGCCATCGCGGTAGCCGCCTGGGGGCTGCTCCGGCACTCCCGCCTGGGCATGGCGATCTATGCGGTGGGCAGCGACCCGGCCGCGGCCACGGCCACCGGCGTGGACCAGCGCTGGACGCGGTTCTGGACCTTCGTGTTCGCCGGCATGTTCTATGCCGCCGCGGGCGTGTTCATCACCGCGCAGACCGGCTCCGGCGACCCGCACATCGGCGATCCCATGCTGCTGCAGCTCTTCGCCGCGGTGGTGCTCGGCGGCACCGTCCTCGGCGGCGGCCGCGGTGGGGCGGTGGGCAGCGTACTCGGCGCCTACGTCATCCAGATGACCGCCAACGTGCTGCTGGTGCTCAACGTCTCGCCGTACTACACGACGGTGGCGGAGGCGGCGATCCTGCTGCTCGCGGTGCTGGCGACCACCATCTCCCGCGACTCGCTGGCGATGGAGAACCTCCGCTTCGCCGTCCAGCAGGTGCGCAGCCACCTGCGCGGCACGCGCCCGCCCCGGGGCGGCATGACCGCCTTCCAGGCGCCCGCGGGCGGCGGCGCGGCGGGGGGCGGTGCCTCCCTGGATCTCTCCCGGCTGTGGTCGCGCCACGGCGAGCAGATCCGTTTCGCGATCCCGGCGTACCTGCTGTTCGTGGTGGTGATGATCATCACCGGCGTGATGTTCCAGCAGGGCGGCGGGGTGTTCGGCTATGTCGACTCGCTGCTGGTGCTCACGGCGTTCCTGGCGTTCCTCGGGTTCGGCCAGGGCGTGGTCATCCTCACCGGCGGCCTGGACCTGTCGCTGCCGTGGAACATCGCCGCCAGCGGGATCCTGCTCACTCACCTGGTGCACGGCTCCGATCCCGCCGCCGTATGGGCGGTGCCGCTGGTGCTGGTGTTCGGCTGCGCCGCCGGGCTGCTCAACGGTCTGGGCGTGGCGGTGCTCGGCATCTCGCCCATCGTGGTGACGCTGGGCATGAACGGCATGCTCCAGGGCTTCGCGCTGGTGCTCACCGGCGGTGCGCCCCAGGGCTGGACCGCGCCGTCGCTGCAGTGGTTCATGACCGGCGAGTTCCTCGCCCTGACCCCGGTGGTGTGGTTCCTCATCGCCTTCGTGGTGGTGGCGACGCTGGTGCTCACCCGCACCACATTCGGCCGCCAGATCTACGCCGTCGGCAACAGCCAGGGCGTGGCCCGGCTGTCCGGGGTGTCGGTGGGGCGGACGCTGGTCAGCGCCTATGTCATCAGCGGCTTCTGCGCCGCACTCACCGGCATCCTGCTCACCGGCTTCAACGGTCAGGCGTTCAACGGCATGGGTGATCCGTACCTGCTCTCGTCCATCGCCGTGGTGGTGGTCGGCGGCACGCTCATCACCGGCGGGCGCGGGCACTACCCGGGCATTCTCGGCGGCGCGCTGGCGCTGACCGCGCTCAGCACCCTGCTCGCGGGCACCACGCTCTCGGATTCGGTGAAGAGCATCATCTACGGCCTCGTCGTGCTCGCCGCCATCGTCGCGCTGCGCGAGCGCAGCCAGTGACGGGCGGCGTGGGGCCGGTCAACGACATCTATCGAGGAGGAGAAGGAATGGAGGCATCCGCAGCATTCACCCCGCCGTCCGGCCTGCGCGTGCTGGTCACGGCGGGGGCCGCCGGGATCGGGCGGGTCGTCGCCGACGAGCTCATCGACCGGGGCGCCCGGGTGTGGGTCTGCGACGTCTCCGACGAGGCGCTCGCCGAGTTCACCGCCGCCCACCCCGAGGCCCGCGCCACCCGGGCGGACGTCGCCCGCGACGAGGACGTGCAGGCCCTGGTCGGTGCCGTGCGCGAGGCGTGGGGCGGCCTGGACGTGCTGGTGAACAACGCCGGCATTGCCGGCGATACCGGTGGTGTCGACGAGATCGACCCGGAGAGCTGGCGCCGGACCGTGGATATCAACCTCAACGGCCAGTTCTACTGCGCTCACCATGCCGCGCCGATGCTGCGCGAGTCCGGGGGGGTGCTGGTGAACATGGCCTCGGTGGCCGGACGGCTCGGCTATGCCTACCGCACGCCGTACTCGGCGACCAAGTGGGCCATCGTCGGCTTCACCCAGAGTCTGGCGAAGGAGCTCGGGCCGGACGGGGTGCGCGTCAACGCCATCCTCCCCGGCATCGTCCGCGGCCCGCGCATGGAGCGGGTGATTTCGGCACGGGCCGAGGCGGTGGGGGTGTCCTACGAGGAGATGGAGGCGGAGTACCTCGCCAGGATCTCCCTGCGCCGCATGGTCGAGCCGCAGGACGTCGCGCACATGGTCGTCTTCCTC
This sequence comes from Arhodomonas sp. KWT2, assembly GCF_041949875.1. Lineage (NCBI taxonomy): Bacteria > Pseudomonadati > Pseudomonadota > Gammaproteobacteria > Chromatiales > Ectothiorhodospiraceae > Arhodomonas > Arhodomonas sp. KWT2. The sequence goes on along the minus strand of NZ_JBHFPQ010000047.1, from coordinate 5,233 downwards.
TGCGCCCCGGCGGGCCGGAACATCTCCGGGCAGGCGCTGAGCGTCTGCGGCAACGTGGAAACCCTTTAGGAGGCCGCCGTGACACGATCCGTTGCCGTTATCGGGGCGGGGCTCATCGGCCGGGCGTGGGCGATCGTGTTCGCCCGCGCCGGGTTCGACGTCGCCCTGAACGATGTCTCCGCGGACGCGCTGGCCACGGCCCGCACCGCCATCGACGACGCCCTCGCGGACCTCGCGGACGCCGGACTGATCGTCGAGGACCCGGCGGCCGTTCTCGGGCGTATCCGCGGCGAGCCGGACCTGGCCGCCGCCGTGGCCGGTGCCGTCTACGTCCAGGAGTGCGGTCCGGAGCGGGAGGCGGACAAGCGCGCGCTGTTCGCCGAGCTCGACCGCCTCGCCGCGCCGGAGACCATCCTCGCGAGTTCCACGTCCGGGATCGTCGCCTCCCGGATCGTCGACGGCCTGTCCCGGCCGCAGCGTTGCCTGGTGGCGCATCCGGTCAACCCGCCGTACCTGATCCCGCTGGTGGAGCTGGCCCCGGGTCCCGAGACCGACCCCGCGGTGGTGGGGGCGGCCCGTGCGCTGCTCGACGAGGCGGGGCAGGTGCCGATCACCGTCCACGGCGAGGTCGAGGGCTTCATCCTCAACCGCCTCCAGGGCGCGGTGCTGAACGAGGCGCTGCGCCTGGTGCAGGCGGGACACGTGAGCATGGCGGACCTGGACCGGACCATGAAGCACGGTCTGGGCACGCGATGGTCGTTCATGGGGCCGTTCGAGACCATCGACCTCAACGCCCCCGGCGGAATCGCCGACTATGCCCGCCGCTACGGGCCGCTGTACCAGCGCATCGATGCCGATGCCGCAGAGCCGCCGGACTGGGGCGAGGCCGCGATCGCCCGGCTGGAACGCGAGCGCCGCGAGTCGCTGCCCGCGGACGCGCTCAACGCCCGCCAGCAGTGGCGGGACCGGCGGCTGATGGCGCTCACCGTCCATCAGCGCCGGATGCAGGAGACACAGGACAACGAGGAGAGAACGTAATGGCACAGTCGAGAAAAGTGATCATCACCTGTGCGGTGACCGGGGCGATCCACACGCCCTCCATGTCGCCGTACCTGCCGGTGACGCCGGAGGAGATCGCCGAGGCGGGGATCGCCGCGGCGGAGGCCGGGGCCACGGTGCTCCATCTCCATGCCCGGGACCCGGAGACCGGGCGGCCCACCCAGGACCCGGAGATGTTCGGGCGCTTTCTGCCCCGGATCAAGCGCTCCACCGACGCGGTGATCAACCTCACCACCGGCGGCAGCCCGCACATGACGGTGGAGGAGCGCCTGCGCCCGGCCGTGGAGCTCAAGCCCGAGGTGGCCTCGCTCAACATGGGCTCGATCAACTTCGGGCTCTTCCCGATGCTCGACCGGCACAGCGAGTTCCGCCACCAGTGGGAGCGCGAGCACCTGGAGAACAGCCGCGACCTGGTGTTCAAGAACACCTTCTCGGACATCGAGAAGACCCTCTCGAGCTGTCGGGCCAACCGCACGCGCTTCGAGTTCGAGTGCTACGACATCGGCCACCTCTACAACCTCAACCACTTCCGCCAGCGCGGCCTGGTGGAGTCGCCGATGTTCGTGCAGAGCGTCTTCGGGCTGCTGGGCGGCATCGGCGCCCACCCGGAGGACGTCAACCACATGCGCCGCACGGCCAACCGCCTGCTCGGCGAGGGCTACCAGTGGTCCGTGCTGGGGGCGGGGAGCAACCAGATGCGGGTGGCCTCCATGGCCCTGGCCATGGGCGGCAACGTCCGCGTGGGCCTGGAGGACTCCCTGTGGATCGGCCCCGGACGGCTCGCCGAGAGCAACGCCGCGCAGGTGCGCAAGGTCCGCGAGATCATCGAGGGCCTGTCGCTGGAGGTCGCCACGCCGGCCGAGGCGCGGGAGATGCTCCAGCTCAAGGGGCCCGACGCGGTGGGCTTCTAGGCCCGGTGGCGCGGCCCGGCCGCCGTCCGGGGCCCGGACGGCGGCGGTAACGACGGATTATCGAGGAGGAGAGACGGTATGCGTATCGATGTGGTGGTGGACGTGAAGACGACCCTGGGCGAAGGCCCGGTGTGGGACCCGGAGCAGGAGCGGCTGTACTGGGTCGACAGCATGGACGGGCGCGTGTTTCGCGCCACGGCGCAGGGCAGCGAGGTGCGCTGCTGGGATCTGCCCGACAAGATCGGCTCGATGGCGCTGCGCCGGGACGGCGAGGGCGCGGTCGTGGCCCTGGCCAGTGGCTTCCACACCCTGGACTTCGCCAGCGGCGAGGTCATCCCGTTCCACGACCCGGAGCCGGACCGCCCGGCCAACCGGCTGAATGACGGCAAGGTCGACCGGCACGGGCGCTTCCTGTGCGGCTCCATGGACACGATGGAGGAGGGGCCGAACGGCGCACTCTACCGGGTGGACCCGGACTTCAGCGTGCACACGCTGGAGAAGGACATCATCGTCTCCAACGGTCCGTGCTGGAGCCCGGACGGCGATACCTTCTATTTCGCCGACACCTGGACCGGCGAGATCTGGGCCTACGACTACGACCAGGCCACGGGGTCGATCTCCAACCGGCGGACCTTCTGCCGGCCCGACGGTTCCGGCGGCGGTGCCGCGGATGGCTCCACCGTGGACGCGGAGGGCTACCTGTGGAACGCGCTGGTCTACGACGGCAAGATCATCCGCTATACCCCGGACGGGGAGGTGGACCGGGTCATCGAGATGCCGGTGAAGAAGGTCACCAGCGTGATGTTCGGCGGCCCGAACCTGGACACGCTGTTCGCCACCTCCATGGCCAAGCCGCCGCTGCCGCGTTTCCCCGGCGACGGGGTGCGGCGCGGCAGCCTGTTCGCCATTACCGGCCTCGGTGTGCACGGGCTTCCGGAGCCGCGTTTCGGCGCCTGAGTCCGTTGACCGCCCGGGTCGCCCGCGGGCGGCCCGGGCCCACGGCACCGGAGCGCGGTGCCGGCCGGCTGACGGGGCTGTCAGACCCGGCTGACGATCAGTGCCGCATTTACCCCGCCGAAGCCGAAGCCGTTGCACAGCGCATGCTGCGTCGCCTGCGGCCGGGCGCTGTTGGCCACGAAGTCGAGGTCCGCCATGGACTCGTCCGCATTGTCCATGTTCAGCGTGGGCGGCAGCATCCCCTCGGTCACCGCCAGGGTGGAGAAGATGCCCTCCACGCCGCCGGCGGCGCCGAGCAGGTGGCCCGTGGCCGACTTGGTCGCGGACACGGGGATCGCCGGCAGGCGCTCGCCGAACACCCGTCTCAGCGTGGCGATCTCGGCCCGGTCGCCCACCGGCGTGGAGGTGGCGTGGGCGTTGATGTGGCCGATGTCGGCCGGCGTCAGGCCGGCGGTGCGCAGGGCGGCCTGCACGGCGGCCGCGGCGCCGGCGCCGTCGTCCGGGCCGGAGGTGATGTGGTGGGCGTCCGCGCTGGTGCCGTAGCCGCTGATTACGGCCAGCGGCGTGGCACCGCGGGCCTCGGCGTGCGCCAGCGTCTCGATCACCATCAGCCCGGCGCCCTCGCCCATGACGAAGCCGTCGCGGTCGCGGTCGAAGGGTCGGGACGCCTTCCCGGGGGCCTCATTGTTGGTGGACAGCGCCTTCAGGGCGTTGAAACCCGCCAGTGACAGGGGGTCCACGCAGGCCTCGGCACCGCCGACCAGGGCGACCTCTGCCTCGCCGCTGCGGATCAGGCGCATGCCGTCGCCGATCGCCTGAATGCCCGCCGCACAGGCGGTGACCGGGCAGCCGATGGGGCCCTTGAAGCCGTGCCGGATGGAGAGGTTCCCGGCGGCGAGGTTGGCCAGGAAGGCCGGCACGGTGAACGGCGAGATGCGCCGGTAACCCCGCGAGTCCAGCGTCTGCTGGGCCTGGGTGATGGTGCCGAAGCCGCCGATGCCGGTGGCGATCACGGTGGCGGTGGCCTGGCGGTCCGCCTCGCTCTGCGGGGACCACCCCGCCTGGGACAGTGCCTCGTCCGCCGCCGTGAGCGCATAGAGCGTGAACACGTCGAGCTTGCGGCGTTCCTTGCGGTCGGCGACGCGGTCGGGATCGAAGCCCGCCTCGGCGTCGTCGCCAGCGTCGGGCACCAGCCCGGCGATCCCCACCGGCAGGTCCCCGGGATCGAACCGGTCGATTGCCCCGATGCCCGAGCGGCCCGCCGTCAGGCGTGACCAGACCGGCTTGACGCCGCACCCGAGCGGACTGACGATGCCCATTCCGGTGATGACGATTGGCGAGTCCATGGTTTCTCCGCACTTCTGAGTGACGGGGGGAACGGTACCGCCGGTCAATATATGATCAAGATAATTTTTTGCGTCCGGGATGCCCGATGCCCTATTCACCCGAACATAAAGCGAAATCGAAGGACCGCATCCTGAACGCGGCCACGGAGCTGTTCTGCCGCTTCGGGTTCGAGAAGGTGTCGATCAGCCAGATCATGCAACGGGCGCGCATGACCCACGGCGCCTTCTACAACCACTTCGAGTCCAAGGAGGCGCTCTACCGGGCGACGTTCCTGGAGCCGCTGAAGGGCAGCCGTGCGGCGAGGCTGGTGAAGGGGCCGCTGTCGCTGAAGCACCTGACCGCGCTGGTGACCCACTACTGGAACCTCAGCGAGGTGGGTCGTAAAGAGCGGCCCGGCCACGAGATGATCCTGTTCAACGAGATCGGCAACGAGAACGCCGAGGTGAGGAAACTCTTCGAGCGCTCCTACAGCAACCTCAGGCGGATGCTCGAGGTCCGCATCACCGCCCTGAGCCGCCTGAACCGGCTGCCCTTCGAGCCGGACCGCGAGGTCATCGCCGAGAAGGCCCGGGCCATCCTCGCCTCGCTGGTGGGGGCGGTGGCAACCGCCAGGAGCCTGTCCGACGACGAAGAGCGCCACCGCATCCTGCAGGCGACCCAGAAGCAGATCCTGACCATGCTCGGGGTCGACGGCGAGGAGTTCGACACGCTGTTTGCGGGTGAGGTCGCCGCCCCCTGACCGGCCAGCGTCGACGCCGGAGGGGGTGTCTGCCTCACCCTCTCCCCAACCCCGCTCCCGGGCAGGGAGAGGGGCCCGGAGCCGCCAGGGACGGTCGGAGGCCTCCGCGCGACCGCTCCCCGGCCGGTTTGGCGGCGCCGCGCCGCGGCGCTTCCGGGTAGGCCGGCTGCTCGAAGGCAGCCGACAGCCCCGATCGTCTCGCCCGGCCTGCCGGTGCAGC
>NZ_JBHFPQ010000046.1:0-97140 GCF_041949875.1 Arhodomonas sp. KWT2 | reverse complement strand
CACGACGACCTCCAGCCCCTCGTGCCACTGCCTGGGCAGCGGCACGCAGCAGGTCACGCCGCCGGCGCCGTAAGGGCGGATGCTCATGCCCACGGCGCTGCGTTTGGCATCGCCCGGGCGGTGCACGGAGAAGTAGCGGATACCCCGCTCGGTGTAGTTCACCGCCGAGACGGACACGCCGATGCCCTCCCCGCCGCCGCAGGCGGTGAGCAGGGCGGCCATGAGCAGGGGCCAGACGATGAGGGGGGTCGAGCGGCGTGCTGTCATGCTGACACGCCGGCGGGCCCGGGGATGCCCGGCTTTCCGTGACCGCCCCCGGCCGGTCCCGGCGGTGCGGTGTGTCGTGTCGGCGAGGAACCGGACAACCCGGGCGGGATGCCCGTGAAGGAATCGTCAGCCATGTGCCACCTTCCCTGGTCAAAAGCCGAAGTGCATCAACCCGCGCGATAATGCGCCTTCCGCCTTCCTGGCGGTGCGTACCGGGCCAGGCTTGCCCGGTCCGGGCGATATCAGCCTACCTCAGTACTTTCCGGTTGCCGAGTCCGGAATGCGGATCACTCACACCGCAACCCAACGCGATCATAAACGAGGAAGATCCGCGGGCAGCTCGATATGACCGCCGTAGCGGTCCTGCAGGCGGATGGCGAAACGCCGGGCCCGCGGCGGGAGTCCGTCGCGGAGATACACCGCCAGGGCGTCGCGGACGGCGCGGCGGAAGCCGTCCGGATCACCGGGATCGCCGTCCAGATTGTCGACGCTCACCCGGAAGGGTGCATCCGCGGCCATGCTGAAGGCCCACTCCAGCGCCTGGGGGCGGGCCTCGACCCGCTCGAACTCGGCCTGGGTGACGGCGTCCCGTCCGTCCCCCTCGTACCAGTAGCCGTAGTCCACCAGCGCCCGGCGCCGGGGTCCGGCGATGCACCAGTGCGCAATCTCGTGGAGCGCGCTGGCGAAGAAGCCATGGGCGAAGACCACCCGGTGGTACGCACACGTGTCGTCCGCCGGCAGGTACAGCGGCTCCTCATCGCCGCGCACCAGCCGGGTGTTCTCCGGGGCGAACTCGTCGTCGAACAGCCGTATCAGCTCCGCCGGGTCGTGGGGGGCGGCCAACCCCCCACCCCCCCCTGTCCCCCGTGCCCCCACACCCCGCGGGGGAACCCAACGGGGACCCGCCCCACCACGCCGCCCCCCCGCGGGCGCCCCGCGGGGCCCACCGCGCCCCCCACCCGCCGAACCCGCCCCCCGGGGTGGGGGCCCCCGCCCCCCCCCGCCGCCCACGGCTGCCCGGTGCCGCTCACGCCGGCGTTTCCAGCAGACGGTTGACCCGCTGCACGAACGCCGCCGGGTCCTCGAGCTGGCCGCCGCCGGTAAGCTGGGCCTGGTCGAAGAGCAGCTGCGCCCAGTCGTCGAAGCGCGCATCCTCGCCGCCGCCCTCGAGCCGCTGGATCAGCGCGTGATCCGGATTGATCTCCAGCGCCGGCGCCCCCTGGGGCATCTCGTGGCCGGCGGCCTTGAGCATGCGCTGGAGGTTCATGCCGAGCTCGTAGTCGCCCACTACCAGGCAGGCCGGCGAGTCGGTGAGGCGGTCGCTGACACGGACCTCGGAGACCCGCTCGCCCAGCGACTCCTGGAGCTTCTCGGTGAGCGGCCTGAGCGCCTCGGCGCGCTCCTCGCGGGCCTGCTTCTCGGTCTCGTCCTCCAGCTCGTCCAGGTCCAGCTCGCCCTTGGCGACGGACTGCAGGGGGTAGCCCTGGAACTCGTGGAGATGGCTCGCGAGCCACTCGTCGATGGGCTCGTGGAGCAGCAGCACCTCGACGCCCTTCTTGCGGAAGATCTCCAGGTGCGGACTGTTGCGCGCCGCGTTGAAGCCCTCGGCGGTGACGTAGTAGATGTGCTTCTGGCCCTCGCGCATCCGCGCGACGTAGTCCGCGAGGGTGACGTCCGCCTCCTGTTTCGCCTCCTGGGTGGAGGAGAAACGCAGCAGTCCGGCGATGCGCTCACGGTTGCCCGAGTCCTCGATCACGCCCTCCTTGAGCACCGAGCCGAACTGGGACCAGAACGTGGCATAGTTCTCGGGCTCGTCCCGGCTCATGCGCTCCAGGGTGTCGAGCACCCGCTTGACCGAGGCGCCGCGGATGCGGTCGATGAGCTTGTTGTGCTGGAGCAGCTCGCGGGAGACGTTGAGCGGGAGGTCGTCGGAGTCGATCACGCCGCGCACGAACCGGAGGTAGCGCGGCATCAGGTGCTCACTGTCCTCCATGATGAACACCCGGCGCACGTAGAGCTTGACGCCGTGGCGCTGGTCCTGGTCGAACAGGTCGAAGGGCCGGCGCGCAGGGATGTAGAGCAGCGAGGTGTAGGCCTGGTTGCCCTCGACCTTGTTGTGCAGCCAGGTCAGCGGCGCCTCGAAGTCGTGGGCGACGTGCTTGTAGAACTCGATGTACTCCTCGTCGCTGATCTCGCCCTTCGGGCGCATCCACAGCGCGGAGGCCTGGTTGACGGTCTCCTCCCCCGGGGCCTCGTCGGACTCCGGATCCGCCTCGGCGGGCATGCGGATGGGCAGCGAGATGTGATCGGAGTACCGGCGGATGATGTGGCGAAGCCGCTGCGGCTCCAGGAACTCGTCGCGTTCCTCGGCGAGATGGAGCATCACGCGGGTGCCGCGCTCGGGGCGCTCGACGTACTCCACCGAGTAGGCGCCCTTGCCGTCGGAGGACCAGTGCACACCGAGCTCCGGGGACTCGCCGGCGCGGCGCGTGTAGACGTCCACCCGGTCGGCGACGATGAACGCGGAGTAGAAGCCCACGCCGAACTGGCCGATGAGCTGCGCGTCCTGTTTCTCGTCACCCGTCATCGCCTCCAGGAAGCGTTGCGTGCCGGAGCGCGCGATGGTGCCGAGGTTCTCGACCACGTCGTCCCGGCTCATGCCGATGCCATTGTCCTCGATCGTGACCGTGCGTGCCTCGCTGTCCGCATGCACCCGGATGGCGAGCTCCGGGTCGTCCTCGAGCAGGCTCTCGTCCTTCAGCGCCTCGAAACGCAGCTTGTCCGCCGCGTCGGAGGCGTTGGAGACGAGCTCGCGGAGGAAGATCTCCGGATTGCTGTACAGCGAGTGGATCATCAGATCCAGCAGCTGCTGGACCTCGGTCTGGAATTCCAGGGTCTCCTGCTGTGCCTCTGCGCTCATACCGCTTCGCATTCCCTTCTTGATCAATGACGTGGTCCACAACGGCCGCGGTCTGTACGATCGTAACCGCGGCGACGATCTTCGCATGGTGCCGGATCGATCCCATTTCAAGGCCGGGGAGAGCCGGGGGTCGATTCTATTACAACGACGACGACACAAAGGCCGACGGCATGACCACCTACGACAGCGTTCTCATCGCCTTCGTGATCTCTGCCGAGGTCGCCCTCGTGCTCGCTGCCATCACGATCTGGCTGGCTCTGCGACTGCGCCGGCGGCATGCGGACCCGCTCGATGCCGCCCGCGCCCACCTCGCCGATGCCCTGGCGGCGAGCGAATCGGGCAGCGGGAGCGCGGCGGAGGTCCGGCGGCAGGCCCTGGCCGCCGAGATCGCCGCCATCGACGCCGACACCGCCGACGACCGGGAGGAGGCGTTGTCCGCCTACGCGGCCCTGTCCTCCGTGGACAAGGCGAACGAGGACGCGGCGGAAGAATCGGCACGCCTGCGACGCCTGCTCACCCGCGAGGAGGAACGGGTCGCCTCGCTGCTGGAGCTGCGCGACGAGCTGCGCACCCTGCGGGTAGGCTACGACCGGGTCCGCCACCTGGCCGGCAAGCTGCTGGAGAACGTCGAGGCGCACGGCCTCGACGAACAGGAGACACAGACCTACCGCGAGACCGAGACCCGCTGGCTGGCCTCCCTGGAAGAGCTGGAAAAGCGTTTCTCGGAGACCGTGGAGGCCGATCCGCCGGACGCCGGCGGGGACGCGTCAGCAGACGGGGTCTCCGTGCCCGAGGAGATCGAGCAGGTCATGGCGATGAAGGACAAACAGATCGAGGAGCTGCGGGCCCGCCTCGGTGAATCGGAGTCGGATCCGGAAACGGCGGAAGAGACGGAACAGCCGCGGGGCTAGGCGGCGGCAGCGATAACGGGCCCGCGCCCGGGAACCGCGGCGCGGCGAGCCGGCGGCCGGCGCCGGGCCGGCCGCCAATAAGGCCCGCTCAATCCGGGACGGCGCGGCCTAGAAGGCCTCCGAAGGCGCCAGCCGCTCCGGCCCGTCACGGCTGTCACCGTAATCCCGGGACGGGATGTGATCGCCGGTGACCATCTCGCGGTAGCTCATGCCCGGCCCCACCATCGGGTACACCCCGGCGTCCGGATCGATGACCACCTCCAGGAATGCGGGCCCCTCAAAGCCCACGAAGGCCTTCAGCGCCTCGCCGAGCTCCGCCTTGTCGGTGACGCGGCGGGCGAACTCGAAACCATCCGACTCCGCCGCCTTGATGAAGTCCTTGCGATGCAGGGACTTGTCGCTGCCCGAGAAACGGTCCTCGAAATACAGCCGCTGCCACTGGCGCACCATGCCATCGCAGCTGTTGTTGAGCAGCAGCACCTTCACCGGCAGGCCGTAGGTGGTGACGGTCTCCATCTCGCCCAGGTTCATACGGATGCTGCCGTCGCCGTCCACGTCGATGACCAGCGCGTCCGGATTGGCGAACTGGGCGCCGATGGCCGCCGGCAGCCCGAAGCCCATCGTGCCCATGGACCCGGAGGTGAGCCACTGGCGCGGGCGGTGGAAATCGAGGTACTGCGCCGCGAACATCTGATGCTGGCCCACGCCGGTGGCGATGACCGCCTCGCCCCGGGTCAGCGTATTGAGCCGTTCGAGCACCTCCTGGGGCTGGATGAGCGGCGTCTCGCGGTCGAAGTTCATCGGGTAGCTGCCGCGCAGGCCGCGCACGTGTTCCAGCCAGGGCGTGAAGTCCCGGCGGAAGCCCTCGCTGCGCCCGAACTCCACGAGCTGTCGAAGCGAGCGCCCGGCGTCGCCGACATGCGCCCAGTCCACGAGCTTGACCTTCCCGATCTCCGCGGCGTCGATGTCGATATGCGCCACGTGCTCGGCCATCGGCGCGAACAGTTCCGCCTTGGCGGCCACGCGGTCGTCGAAACGCGCGCCCACGGCGATGATGAAGTCGCAGTCCTCCACCGCGTAGTTGGCGTACGCGGTGCCGTGCATGCCGAGCATGTGCAGGCACAGGTCGTCGGTGGTGTCGATGGCACCCAGGCCCATCACCGTGGTCACCACCGGGATCCCGTACGCCTTGGCGAAGGCGGTGAGGTCATCGCCGGCGTCGCCGCTGACCACGCCACCGCCGACGTAGAGCAGCGGCCGCGAGGACTGGCCGAGCAGGTCGAAGAACTGCCGGCACTTGCGCTCGGAGAGCTTGGCCTGGCGCAGCGACTCCATGCGCTGACGGTAGCCGCGCACATCGAGCAGCCCCTCGCCGTGGAATTCCCCCACCCAGTTCTGGACGTCCTTGGGCAGGTCCACCACCACCGGCCCGGGCCGCCCGGAGCGCGCCACCTCGAAGGCGGTGCGCATGGTCGCCTCCACGTCCTCAGGATTGGTCACGAGGAAGACGTGCTTGGCGCAGTTGCCCATGATGTTGACGATGGGTGCCTCCTGGAAGGCGTCCGTCCCCATGGCGCCACGGGCCACCTGGCCGGTAATGGCGACCACCGGCACGGAGTCCGCCATGCAGTCGCGGATGGGGGTGACGGTGTTTGTCGCACCGGGACCGGAGGTCACCAGGAACACCCCCACCCGGCCGGTACTGCGGGCATAGCCCGCCGCCATGAAGCCGGCACCCTGCTCGTTGGCAGGCACCACCAGGTTCATCGGCGCACCACCGGTATCGCCGCGCTGGCGCTCGTTGTAGCGGAACACGGCGTCGTAGGTCGGCAGTATCGCGCCACCGCTGTAGCCGAAGACCGTATCTACCCCCTCATCCGCCAGGACCTGTACGACCATCTCCGCGCCGCTCATCTGCTCGCCGGCGAGGGGGTGCTGGGTACTGTGCGGGATGCGGGGTGCTTGTTCCGTCATGGTCGGTCTTCGTCTCCACTGGCTCCGTGGCCCCTAACATCAGGGGATCGATCGATCAATATACTAATGTGACGATAGGTAATGCCAGCTTTCAGGGCGCCCGGGAGCGCCTGCGCGACGGACGTCCGCGACGGCGGGGCCGCTCCCCGGGAGCGGCATGGCACCGCTCCTTCGGGACCGGCGCGACAATCAGTCGTCCCGCGAGTGGAAATCCAGGGCCGCGGAGTTGATGCAGTAGCGAAGCCCGGTGGGCGCCGGCCCGTCGGGGAAGACGTGCCCCAGGTGGGCGGCGCAGCGGCGGCAGTGCACTTCGGTGCGCCGCATCCCCAGGCTCTCGTCGAAGGACTCGCCCACCGCCTGCGGATCCGCCGGCGCGGTAAAGCTCGGCCAGCCGCTGCCGGAGTCGTACTTGTCCCGGCTGTCGAACAGCGGCCCGCCGCAGCACACGCAGCGGAACGTGCCGTCGCCCTTGAAGTCGTTGTACTCCCCGGAGAACGGCGGCTCGGTGCCGTGCTGCTGGGTGACCCGGTACTGCTCCGGGGTCAGCCGTGCCTGCGGGGTATCGTTGTCACGGGTATCGCTCATCGCCTTTATCCTCCAGGCCCGCCGCCGAGTGCGGCCACCAGGCGCGGCAGCACCTCGTCGGCACCGCCGCGCAGCGACCAGTCCGCCTGCCGCGTCAGCGGCGTGGCTTCGGTATTGATCTCCACCACCGGCACACCCACCTGCAGCGCCGCCCACGGCAAGTCCGCCGCCGGGCGCACCAGGGACGAGGTGCCGATGCTGAGCACGCAGTCCGCCGACTCCGCGAGCACGCCGGCCCGGTACAGCGCCGCCACCGGCAGCGGCTCGCCGAACCAGACCACGTCGGGACGCATCGGCGCGCCACATTCCGGACACGCCGGCGGGGTTTCACCCGTGGCCCCCGGACGACGCACCGCGCAGCCGGCGCTGCAGCGGTCCCGGTCGATGCGGCCGTGCAGCTCGATGACGTCCCCGCTGCCGGCACGCTGGTGCAGACCGTCCACGTTCTGGGTGACCACGGTCAGCCGTGCCGGCCCCGGCCAGCAGGCCAGGGCCGTGTGGGCCGCGTTCGGCTCCACCCCCGCCAGCAGAGAGCGCCGCCAGGCATACCAGGACCACACCAGCCCCGGATCCCGGGAAAACGCCTCCGGGGTGGCCAGCGCGGTCGGATCGTACCGCGCCCACAGCCCGGTCTGAGCCTCGCGGAACGTGGGCACACCGCTCGCCGCGGACACGCCCGCCCCGGTCAGGGCGAGCACCTGCCGGGCACGGCCCAGTAGCTCGATCAGGGCGGCGGGAAGCGCCTCGGTGGATGTCTCGGTCATTCCCTCAAGATACCAATGGCAGTGATGGCACTGGAAGCGCACCGCCCCGAATCCACCCGGGCAATGACCGGTCCCATGGCCTACAATGGAGCGCTTTCCGCAGCAGGACGGGACCGCGCGCGATGAGCGAAGTGGTACTGATCAATATCTCGGGGCACGACAACCCGGGCATCACCTCCGCACTGATGGACATCCTCGCCGGCTACGGCGCCCGGGTGCTCGATATCGGCCAGGCCATGATCCACGACACCCTGGCGCTGGGCATACTGATCAAGATCCCGGACGAGGCGCAGAGCGCGCCGGTGCTCAAGGATCTCCTCTACGAGGCCCACAAGCTGGATCTGCGCGTTCGCTTCACGCCGATCTCCGCGGAGGACTACGAGCGCTGGGTCGCCCACGAGGGGGCGCCACGGCAGGTGCTCACCCTGCTCGGCCGCCGGGTCACCGCGGAGCAGATCGGACGCATCGCCCACGTGATCACCGACCAGGGGCTGAACATCGAGGACATCGTCCGCCTCACCGGGCGCAGCGCGCTGCACGACGACAACGGCGGCAGCCGCGCCTGCATCGAGCTGACCCTGCGTGGCACGCCCCGGGACCCGGACGCCATGAAGGCGAGCTTCTTCAGCATCTCCGAGGCCCTCGGCGTGGACATCTCGTTCCAGGAGGACAACTTCTACCGCCGCAACCGCCGGCTGGTGGTCTTCGACATGGACTCCACACTGATCCAGCAGGAGGTCATCGACGAGCTCGCCAAGGAGGCCGGCGTCGGCGAGCAGGTGGTCGCGGTCACCGAGGCGGCCATGCGCGGCGAGATCGACTTCCGCGAGAGCCTCGCCCGGCGGGTGGCCCTGCTCGAGGGCCTGCCGGAGACCACCCTGGAGGCCGTCGCGCAGCGGCTCACCCTCACCGAGGGCGCGGAGCGACTGCTCAAGACCCTGCACACCCTGGGCTACCGCACGGCGGTGATCTCCGGCGGCTTCACCTACTTCGGCCGCTACCTCCAGCAGCGCCTCGACCTGGACTACGTCCACGCCAACGAGCTGGAAATCGCCGACGGCCGACTGACCGGCCGGGTGATCGGCGAGGTCGTGGACGGCGGCCGCAAGGCCGCGCTGCTCGAGGAGATCGCGGTGCAGGAGGGCATCACCCTGGACCAGGTCATCGCCGTGGGCGACGGCGCCAACGATCTGCCCATGCTCAAGCTCGCGGGCCTGGGCATCGCCTTCCACGCCAAGCCGCTCGTGCAGCAGCGGGCGCGCCAGGCGATCTCCACCGTCGGCCTCGACGGAATCCTCTATCTTATGGGCATGAAGGACGCCGAGCTGCCCCACTGAGGCGGCCGGCAGCGGACACGACACTAGCGCGGAGGCGATCATGCAGGTAGGTGTGCCACGCGAAATCAAGAACCGGGAGTACCGGGTCGGCCTCACCCCGGACAGCGTGCGCGAGTTCGTCGCCCACGGCCACGAGGTGCTCGTCGAGCACGACGCCGGCATCGGCGTGGGCTACGCCGACGCGGACTACGAGCGCGCCGGCGCCAGGATCAGCGACACGCCGGAGCGCATCTATGCCGAGGCCGAGCTGGTGGTCAAGGTCAAGGAACCCCAGCGCGAGGAGCGCCGGCAGCTCCGGGCGGACCAGATCCTGTTCACCTACCTGCACCTCGCCCCGGACCCGGAGCAGACCCACGACCTGGTCGACAGCGGCGCCGTGTGCATCGCCTACGAGACGGTCACGGACGGCCACGGCGGCCTGCCCCTGCTCGCGCCCATGTCGCAGGTCGCGGGCCGGATGTCCATCCAGGCCGGCGCCCACTGCCTGGAGAAGGCGGCCGGGGGCGGCGGTGTGCTCGTCGGCGGGGTTCCGGGCGTACCGCCGGCGCGCGTCGTGGTGATCGGTGGCGGCGTGGTCGGCGAGAACGCCATCGCGATGGCCATCGGCCTGGGCGCCGACACCGTCGTGCTCGACCGCGACGTCGGGGTGCTGCGCCGCCTCGCCACGCACTTCGGACCGGCGTTGACCACCATCTACGCCACCCGCCAGAGCCTGGAGGACCAGGTCCTCGACGCGGACCTGGTGATCGGCGCAGTGCTTGTCACCGGCGCGGAGACCCCGAAGCTCGTCAGTCGCGAGATGGTCTCGCGCATGCGCACCGGCAGCGTGCTCGTGGACGTCGCCATCGACCAGGGCGGCTGCTTCGAGACCTCCCACCCCACCACCCACGACGAGCCGACCTTCGTCGTCGACGGCGTGGTCCACTACTGCGTGGCGAACATGCCGGGCGCGGTGCCCCGCACCTCCACGCTCGCGCTCAACAACGTCACCCTGCCCTATGCCCTCGCCCTGGCGGACAAGGGCTTCCCGCAGGCGCTGGCCGAGGACCCGCACCTCCTCGACGGCCTCAACGTCTGCCGCGGGCACGTGACCTACCGCGCCGTTGCCGAGGAGCTGGGCTACCGCTACCTGCCCCCCCGGGAGGCCCTCAAGGGATGAGTGGGGGCGCGCTCAGCGCCGCCCCCACAGCTCGTCCGGCAGGGCGACGCCGTCGGCCAGCGGGTCGCCGGCCTCGACCACGAACCGCGCCTCACCGACGTAGTGGCCGCGGCCACCCACGGTGACGACCACGCTGCCGTCGGCGGCGGCCCCGCGCACCGCGGCGGTGAAGTCCACCCCGGCGATGCCGCGGAACGTCCGCGTCTGTCCCGGCTCGATCAGCCCGCGGGCGTGGGCGAGCGCGAGCCGCGCGGTGACGCCGGAGCCGGTGGGGCTGCGATCCACCTGCCCGCCGCCGAAGATGCACACGTTGTGGCTCGGTGCCTCGCTGCTCGGCGGGACGTCGTCGGTGAGAATGGTGCCGTAGATGAAACCGAGGTCGTCGGCGTCCGGATGGCTCACGCTGAGCTGCTCGCGGGCCGCAGCGGTCATGGCGCGGGCGGCGTGGAGCAGCTGCTCGTAGGGGGTGGCGAAGAGATCGAGCCCCAGCCGCGAGGCGGGCACGATCACGTAGAACGCCCCGCCATAGGCGACGTCCACGGCGATACGGCCGTACTCCGGCACGGTCACGTCGGCGTCCAGGTGGCTGGCGAAGGCCGGCACGCTGTCGAAGCTCACGTCCCCCGGGGCACCATCGGCGTCCGCGTGCACATGCACGGTGACCGGCCCGCAGGGGCACTCCAGCACGAAGTCGGCGCCGTCCGGACCCAGGGTCACCAGCCCCTGGTCCACCGCATACCGACCCAGGGCGATGGTGGCGTGCCCGCACATGGTGCTATAGCCCTCGTTGTGGGTGAACAGCACCGCCATGGCGGCATCCGGATGGCTCGCCCGCGTCGGCCACACGCCGTACATGTCGGCATGCCCGCGGGGCTCCAGCATCAGGCGCCGGCGCACGTGGTCGTGGTGATCCATCGCGTCGCGCCGGCGATCGAGCAGGGTCTCGCCGGCCAGCTCGGGCAACCCGCCCGTGAAGATACGCACCGGCTCGCCCGCCGTGTGCATGTCCACCACCGTGTAGGCCGTCTTCTCCGCCATGGGCACTCCCCCGTCGAAAAAACCGCCATTCTAACCGCCGCCCGGAAAGGCGGCCACGGAACCATTCAGGCCCGGGCGACGGCCTCGCGTCCGGGCACGAGCAGTGCCACCAGCAGGCAGACCGCCGTAGAGGCGATCATCGCCCCGGCGAAAGGCCCCAGGGTCGGCGCCCCACCGGGGAACGAGGCCGCATGGAGGCCGGCGACGGGACCGCCACCCTGCCACCAGCCCGGCACAATGGAACCCGCGAGACCGGCGGCGGTGCCGGCCACCGCGGCGGCCGGCGTGGTCCGCCGCCACAGTCCCATGAGCACCGGCACCACCGTGGTCGCGCACAGCAGGTCGGCGATGAGGAACAGTCGCAGCACGGACAGGCCCTGCAACGCGACGGCCACCACCGGCACCATCAGCACCACGGTCACCCAGCGGGCCGCACCGAGCGACAGGCCGCGGGCCTCGGTGACCGCCAGCGAGGCGATGCCGTTCTGCAGCGTGTCCACGGACGACGCCACCAGCGTGACCGCCAGGACCAGCGCCGGCAGGGTCACCCATGCGGGGGCGGCATTGAGCAGCGCGAAGAAAGGGATCGGCGGATCGCCGAGGGACAGTCCGGTCATCGCCGCGACGATGCCCAGGGCACCGATCACCGCGACCACCACGACGGTGGTGCCGGCCCCGAGGAGCGCCCCGCGCCCGAGCACACGCGCGTCCCGAGCGGCCCAGACCCGCTGCCAGTAGCCCTGGTGGAAGAGGTTGGCGGCGGTCACCGCGAGCACCAGCGCCAGTGCCACCGCCAGGCCGTCCGCCAGCGGCACCGAGGGCATCGCCGACGCCGCCGGCGGCCGTCCCGTCCCGCCCAGGGCGACACCGGTCACCAGGGCCAATAAGGCAAGCAGCAGCCAGGCCTGCCAGCGGTCCGTCTCCAGGCTCGCGCGCAGTCCGCCGGCGGCGGTGTAGGCGAGGGTCGCCACCGCCACGGCTACCACGACCACGCCGCCGTCCAGATCCGACAGCAGCGCGGTGATCGCGCCGATGGCGGTGAGTTCCGCGGCGAGGAAGCACAGCATGTAGAGCACGGAGATCAGCGCCACCCAGCGCCGCACCGCCGTCCCGTAACAGGCCTCCGCGAAGTCGCCGATGCTGCGCCCCTGGGGCACCCGGGACCGGATCGCCGGGCCGCAGAGCGCGAAGACCAGGAACGGCAGCGCGGCACCGACGGCATAGCCGGCGAGGGCCACCGGCCCCACGAAGGCGCCCACCTCCGGCGGGGCGAAAAGGATCCATGCCCCCATGCCGGAGGCGAGGAAGGACAGGCCCAGCACGGTCGCGCCCTGGCTGTTGCGGGCGGTGACGTAGTCGTCCAGCCCGGCCGAGGTGGCACGGGCACGCAGGCCGATCCAGGTAAAGGCGATGAGGGCCACGCCGAGCGTGGCAAGGGTCAGGTACATGTCGCGCTACCTCCGCCGGTATGATCCGGATCAGGTTCCAGGGTCTGCGCGGCGCGCACTCTCAGTCCGTGACGGACTCCCCTGGCGACGGTCGGATTGTGGTGAGTCGGTGATTCTCGCGCGCAGCCGCGCCGATGGCAAATCCGGCGGTGCCACGAAAAAGGCCACCGGCACGGGGTGCCGATGGCCTTCGTCACGCTCGCGCGCCCCCCGGCGCGGGGGACACGGACGGGCGTTGCGCCTCAGGCGCCCTGCTTCGCACCCTTGGTGCGGATCTTCTCCTTGATGCGGGCGGCCTTGCCCTGACGATCGCGGAGATAGTAGAGCTTGGCGCGGCGCACGTCGCCCTTGCGCTTGACCTTGATGCTCTCGATCACCGGGCTGTGCAGCGGGAAGACGCGCTCGACGCCCTCGCCGTGGGAGGTCTTGCGCACGGTGAACGCGGAGTTCACGCCGCGGTTGCGCTTGGCGATGACCACGCCCTCGAAGGGCTGCACACGCTCGCGGTTGCCCTCCTTGACCCAGACGTTCACCAGCACGGTGTCACCGGGTGCGAACGCGTCGAGGCTGCGCCCGGACTTTTCGATCTGTTCCCGCTCAAGCTCTTTGATGATGTTGCTCATGACCACAAACCCCTAGCGTTCCGAGTCCCCTCGGTACTCCTCGATGAATTCTTCCAGTAGCGCCTGCGCGTCGCCGTCCAGCTCCCGCCCGGACAGCAGCTCAGGGCGCCGCAGCCAAGTCCGTCCCAACGCCTGCTTGCGCCGCCAGCGCGCCACCGCCTGGTGATCGCCGCCGAGCAGCACCGCCGGCACGTCGCGCCCGTCGATGGACTCCGGACGCGTATAGTGCGGGCAGTCCAGCAATCCCGCCGTGAAGGAATCCTCCTCGGCGGAATCCACATGCCCGAGCACCCCGGGCACCAGCCGGCTCACCGCATCGATGAGCATCATCGCCGGCAGCTCGCCGCCACTGACCACGAAATCCCCGACCGAGATCTCGCGATCCACCTCCGCGGCGATCAGGCGCTCGTCCACACCCTCGTAGCGGCCGCACAGCAGAATGAGCCGCGGCAGCCGCGCCAGCTCGCTCACCGTCGCCTGGTCCAGCGGCCGGCCCTGAGGGCTGAGATAGACCACCGTCGCCGGCGTCGGCACCGCCGAACGCGCCGCGTGTATCGCGTCGCGCAACGGCTGGACCTTCATGACCATGCCGGGACCGCCGCCGTAGGGCCGGTCGTCCACCGTGCGGTGGCGGTCCGTCGTGTAGTCCCGCGGGTCCTGCGGGGCGATCTCGATCAGCCCGCGCTCCACCGCGCGCCGGGTCACCCCGGATTCCGTGATCGCCCGGAGCATCTCCGGGAAGATCGTGACGACATCGAAGCGCACCGTCAGTCTTCCGGGTCCCAGTCGACCTCCAGGCGCCCCGCGCCGAGATCGACGTCGAGGACGAAGACGTCGACGACGAACGGGATCAGCCGCTCGCGCTCGCCGGCCACGACCATCACGTCGTTCGCCCCGGTCTCCATCAGCCGCCTGACACGGCCGAGGACCACGCCCTCGCGGTTGACGACCTCGAGCCCGACGAGGTCGTGCCAGTAGTACTCACCCTCTTCCGCCGGCGGCAGCGCCGAGCGGGGCACGGCGATCTGTCGCCCGATGAGCGCCCGCGCCGCATCGCGGTCTTCGACGCCCTCCAGATGCGCGATCAGGCCCTTGCCCTGTTGCCGGCCCGAACGCAGCTTCAGAGTACGCGCGGCGCCGGCATCGTCGAGCAGCTGCCACTCGGTGAAGCCGAGGATGTTATCCATCGGCCGGGTCCAGGAATACACCTTGACCCAGCCCTGCACACCGTGAACGCCCACGATCTCGCCCAGCACCACGGGCGGGTCATCCTGCGCGCCACGCTGCACCAGCCGCCTCCCGGGTCGTTACGCCTCCGCGGCCGCGCCCTTGCGCGCCTTGCGGATCAGCCCCTCGGCACTCTCGGTCGGACGGGCGCCACGCTCGAGCCAGTGGTCGACACGCTCGAGCTCGAGCTTGAGCGAGACTTCCTGACCGGTCGCGACCGGGTTATAGAACCCGAGGCGCTCGATGAACCGACCGTCCCGCGGGTTGCGGCTGTCGGTAACGATCAGGTGGTAGAAGGGCCGCTTCTTCGCGCCAGTGCGAGCTAGACGAATGGTTACCATCGTGTTCGTTAATCCCCTGTGATCGGCAAACAGAACTGGGCTACCGATGTAAAACGCGCAAGTCTACTTGAAACCGCGCCGATGTAAAACCGCCCCGACGGGGCATCACCGCAGGAAACCGGACGGGCCGCCGGGCGGCATGCCGCCGCCCCCCGGTGGAAAGCCGCCGCCTCCGCCGCCGCCGAACTGGCGCATCATCTTCTGCATCCCGCCCTTCTTCATCTGCTTCATCATCTTCTGCATCTGCTTGTGCTGCTTGAGCAGGCGGTTGACGTCCTGCACCTGCAGCCCGCTGCCGCGAGCGATGCGGCGCTTGCGCGAGCCGCTGATGATGTCGGGGCGGCGCCGCTCGCGCGGGGTCATGGAGTCGATGATCGCGATCTGGCGACGGATCTGCTTCTCACCGACCTGGTCCTGCATCTGCTCGGTGAGCTTGCCCATGCCGGGGAGCTTGTCCATCAACCCGCCCATGCCGCCCATCTTGTTGATCTGCTGCATCTGCTTGCGCAGGTCGTCGAGATCGAAGCCCTTGCCCTTCTTGAGCTTGGAAGCCATCTTCTCGGCTTCGCTCTTGTCCACCGAGCGCTCGACCTCCTCGACGAGGCTGAGCACGTCGCCCATGCCGAGGATGCGGGAGGCCACCCGGTCCGGGTGGAAGGGCTCGAGGGCGTCGGTCTTCTCGCCGACACCGAGGAACTTGATGGGCTTGCCGGTGATGTAGCGGATCGACAGCGCCGCACCGCCGCGGGCGTCGCCGTCGGTCTTGGTGAGGACCACACCGGTGAGGGGCAGCGCCTCGTCGAACGCCTTGGCGGTGTTGACGGCGTCCTGGCCGGTCATGCTGTCGACGACGAACAGCGTCTCCACCGGATCGAGGGCGCCGTGCACGCGCTTGACCTCGTCCATCATCGTCTCGTCGACGTGCAGCCGGCCGGCGGTGTCGACCAGCAGGACGTCGTAGTACTCGCGCCGGGCACGGTCCACGGCCGCCTCGGCCGCGGTCACCGGGTCGTCGCTGGTCTGGGTGGGCTGGAAATCCACGCCCACCTCGCCGGCGAGGCGCTCGAGCTGATCGATGGCGGCGGGACGGTAGACGTCCAGGGATACGGTGAGGACCTTCTTTTTCTCACGCTCGGCGAGCCAGCGCCCGAGCTTGGCGATACTGGTGGTCTTGCCGGAGCCCTGCAGCCCCGCCACCAGGACCACTGCGGGCGGGCGGGTGGCCAGGTCCAGGCCGGTGTTCTCCTCGCCCATCACGCGCACGAGCTCGTCGCGCACGATCTTCACGAAGGCCTGCCCCGGCGAGAGGCTCTTCATCACCTCCGAGCCGAGGGCACGCTCACGGACGTCGTTGACGAAGGACTTGACCACCGGCAGCGCGACATCCGCCTCGAGCAGCGCCATGCGCACCTCGCGGAGGGTGTCGCGGATGTTGTCCTCCGTTAACCGCCCCTGGCCGCGCAGGCGCTTGCTGATGCCCTCGAGCCGTTCGCTGAGACTGCTGAACATGGCGCGCTCCAATGGATATTCGTCGACAGCCCGTTAGTATAACGGTCGGGGCGATGCCGGGGCGAGGACCGTGTCCGGGACTCGAAGCCCGGAGCAAGGTGTGCGATGATCGACGCCAACTCAAGGAGCGCACACCGGCGCGAATGATTCACCCCTTACTGACTATCACCGTCATCGCCCTCTACCTGGCGGCCACCGTGGTCCTCGTGCTGCGCCTCACACGGCGGCTCCCGGCCCGCGAAGGCACCCGCCAGGCCGCTATCGCGCTCGCAGTGGCCGGCGTGGCCCTGCACGCCGTCATCCTCAGCCAGACCATCTGGCAGAGCAACGGCCTGGATCTGCGGCTGTTCAACGCCGGGGCGCTGATCGGCTGGGTGATGGCGGCGCTGCTGGTGCTCGCCGCCGTGCGCGAGCCGGTGGAGAGCCTCGGCGTGCTCGTCTTCCCGGTCAGCGCCGCCGCGGTGCTGACGCAGTACTTCTTCGGCGTGGCCCATACGACCAACCCGGTGGGCTTCGCCGGGGTCGACAGCCACGTGCTGCTCTCGGTGATCGCCTACAGCGTACTCGGGATCGCCGCCGCCCAGTCCGTGGTGCTGGCGGTCCAGGAGCACCAGCTCCGTAACCGCCACCCCGGCGGTTTCCTGCGGCTGCTCCCCGCCCTGCAGGACATGGACGCGCTGCTGTTCACCATGCTCCGCGTGGGCTTCGTGCTGCTCACGGCATCGCTCGCCACCGGCTGGTTCTTCGTCCAGGACCTCTTCGCCCAGCACCTGGTGCACAAGACCGTGCTCACCATGCTCGCCTGGGCCCTGTTCGCGATGCTGCTGCTGGGGCGCTGGCACTACGGCTGGCGCGGACAGGTGGCCGCACGCTGGAGCATCGGCGCCTTCCTCGTGCTCGCGCTCGGCTATTTCGGCTCCAAGATCATGCTGGAACTGGTGCTCGGCGCCTGATCGTGCGCTGAGGAGGCGCCGTGGAACACATTCCGCTATCCGGGCTGATCATCGCGCTGATCGTCTCGCTGGTGCTCTCCGGGTGCTTCTCCGGCTCGGAGACGGCGCTGATGACCGTCAACCGCTACCGCCTGCGCCACCTCGCCGACGAGGGGCGGCGCGGCCCGCGCATTGCACAGCGGCTGCTGGAGCGCCCCGACCGGCTGATCGGCGTCATCCTGATCGGGAACAACCTGGTGAACATCCTCGCCGCGCAGATCGCCACCGTGATCGCGCTGCGCCTCGGCGGCGAGAGCGCCATCGCCGTGGCCACGGGGCTGCTGACGCTGACCATCCTGATCTTCTCCGAGGTCACCCCGAAGACCCTCGCCGCGCTCCACCCGGAGCGCGTGGCCTTCCCGGCCGCCTTCGCGCTGTCTCCGCTGCTGCGCCTGCTCTACCCGCTGGTATGGCTGATCAACCTCATCGCCAACGGCATGCTCCGGGCCGTGGGCGTGCGCATCGAGAAGGACGCCAGCGCCGCGGTCAGCCGGGAGGAGCTGCGCACCGTGGTCAACGAGGCCGGCGCGATGATCCCGCGCACCCACCAGCGCATGCTCACCAATATCCTCGACCTGGAGCAGGCTACCGTCGAGGACATCATGATCCCGCGTAACGAGATCATGGGTATCGACCTGGAGGACGACTGGGACGCGATCCTGGAGCTACTCGCCAATACCGAGTACACGCGCATGCCGGTCTACCGCGGTGCGGTCGACGAGATCGAGGGGGTGCTTCACGTCCGCCGGGTGCTCTCGAGCCTGCTCACCGGCCGGCTCACCCGCGAGGAGCTGATCGCCGGCATGAACGAGCCCTACTTCGTGCCGGAGGCCACCCCGCTGCACGTGCAGCTGCTCAACTTCCAGAACCGGCGCCGGCGCATCGCCCTGGTGGTGGACGAGTACGGCGACATCATGGGGCTGATCACCCTGGAGGACCTGCTCGAGGAGATCGTCGGGGAGTTCACCACGGACCCGGCGGAGATGATGCGCGACGTCCATCCGCAGGCGGACGGCTCGTTCCTGGTGGAGGGCAGCGCCAGCGTGCGCGAACTCAACCGCACGCTCAATGCGGAGATGCCCACCGGCGGGCCGAAGACGCTCAACGGCCTTATCCTAGAGCAGCTCGAGACCATCCCGGCCCCCGGCACCAGCCTGATGCTGGAGGGCTACCCGGTGACCATCATCCAGACCCAGGGCAACCGGGTGAAGCTCGCCCGCATCCAGCCACCTCCGGGCAAGACACGGCGCTGACTACGGCGCCCCGGGTACGCTACTGGCGGGTGCGCCGCCAGGTGGTGCCCTCCGGGCCGTCCTCGATCACGACGCCGGCTGCCTGAAGCTCGTCGCGGATGGCGTCCGCCCGCGCGAAGTCCCGCGCGCGGCGGGCCTGCGCGCGCGCCTCGATCAGACGGACGATCTCGTCATCGTCCGGGCCGTCGCCGCTGCCGCCACCACGTTTGAGGAACGCCTCGGGGGACTCGCGCAGCAGCCCGAGATCGCCGGCGAGCTCCACCAGTAGCGCGCCCAGCCCCTCGGTGCGCCGCTCCCCCGCCTCGCGGGCCCGGTTGACCGCCCGCGCCAGCTCGAAGAGCACCGCCAGCGCCCCGGGGGTGTTGAAGTCGTCGTCCATCGCCGCGTCGAAGCGCGCACGCCAGTCCTCGTCGTCATGGGCGGCGACCGGCGGGAGATCGCGCACGGCGAGGTAGAGCCGCTCCAGCCCGGATGCGGCCTCGGCGAGGGAGTCGGCGGTGAAGTTCAGCGGGCTACGGTAATGGCTGCTCAACAGGAAGCAGCGCACCACCTCCGGGGCGTGCTCGGCGAGGATGTCGCGCACGGTAAAGAAGTTGCCCAGGGACTTGGACATCTTCTCGTCGTCGATGCGCACATGCCCGTTGTGCATCCAGTAGTTGGCATAGGTCGTGCCGCAGGCGGCCTCCGACTGGGCGATCTCGTTCTCGTGGTGGGGGAACTTCAGGTCCAGCCCGCCGCCGTGGATGTCGAAGTGCGACCCGAGCGCAGCGGTGGACATGGCCGAGCACTCGATGTGCCAGCCCGGCCGTCCCGCGCCCCAGGGCGAGGGCCAGTTCGGCTCGCCTTCCCGGGCCGCCTTCCACAACGCGAAGTCCGCCGGGTCGCGCTTGGCCTCGCCGGGCTCGATTCGCGCACCGGCGCGCAGGTCCTCGAGGCGTTCGCCGGAGAGCCGGCCGTAGCCCTCGAAACGCTCCACCGAGTAGTAGACGTCGCCGTTGTCCGCGGTGTAGGCGTAGCCGCGTTCGATCAGGCGCTCGATCATGGCGATGATCTCGGCCATGTGCCCCGTGGCCCGCGGCTCCAGGTCCGGACGCAGGCAACCGAGGGCGTCCGCGTCCTCGTGCATCGCCGCGGTGAACCGCCGCGTCAGCACCTCCGGGGCCTCACCGGTCTCTGCCGCCCGCCGGATGATCTTGTCGTCCACGTCCGTGATGTTGCGCACGTAGGTCACGTCGTAGCCAAGCCGGCGCAGGTGGCGGACGACCGCGTCGAAGACCACCATCGCCCGGGCATGGCCGAGGTGGCAGTAGTCGTAGACGGTCATGCCGCAGACGTACATGCGCACGCGGCCGGCCTCGATGGGCCGGAACGGCTCCTTGCGGCGCGTCAGGCTGTTGTAGATCTGGAGCATGCTCGTCGTCCTCTTCCGGCCCGCCTTCCCGCGGGCGGTGTCGTTGTCCTCAGGTGCCCGCCGCGTCCCGGGCGGCGGCACGCAGGCGCCCGTCCACCCGTTCGGGCCCCATGAGCCGCGCCGCCTCGGCGAGCGCCGGCCCGTCCCCGCGTCCGGTCAGCGCCACGCGCAGGGGCATGAACAGCCGCCGCCCGCCCCGGCCGGTGCGCTCGCGCAGCGCAGCCGTGAATGCACGCCAGTCCGGACCGGCCTCGGCGTAGACGGCCGCGGCCGTCTCGAAGAAATCCGGCCCCGCCTCGCGCAGAACCGTCACGTCCCCCACCGGCATGACCCCGAACAGCCGCCCGGCCCACTCACGGACCTCCTCCGGGAAACGCACGTTCGGGCGCACCAGCTCGATAAAGGCCTCACGCTGCGCCGCCGGCACCGGCGTGTCCGCGTCCAGCCAGGCGGCCAGCGTCTGCGCCGGCGTCACGGTCACCGCCTCGTCCTGCCAGTGACCGAGCTGGACGGGGTCGAAGCGTGCCGGTGCATGTCCAAGGCGCGCGGTATCGAATACCCGCGCCATGCCGGCGATGTCCAGCAGGGTATCGTCCCTGCTGCTGTGCCCGAGGCGGAAGAGGTAGTTGGTTACCGCCGCGGGGAGAAACCCGTCCGCGCGCAGCGCCTCGAGGGAGCGACTGCCGTTGCGCTTGGACAGTGGCGCACCGTCGTCACCGAGGATGAGCGGCAGGTGTCCGTAGCGCGGCGGCGTGAGGCCCAGCGCCTCGAGCACGAGCAGCTGCCGCGGCGTGTTAGCGAGGTGGTCCTCGCCACGGAGCACATCCGTCACCCCCATGAGGGCATCGTCGACGGCATTACAGAACAGGAACGACGGCGTGCCGTCCGCCCGCCGGATGACGAAATCCCCGAGCCCGTCGGCCTCGACCGCCTGGTCGCCGCGGACCAGGTCGGAGAACGCAATGCGCCGCTGAGCCGGCACCCGCAGGCGCAGCACGGCCGGCTCGCCGGCCGCCACGCGCCGCGCCGCCTCCGCGGGGTCGATACCCGCGCAGGTGCCCGGGTAACGCGGCGGCTGACCGGCGGCCCTTTGCGCGCGGCGGGTACGCTCCAGGGTCTCCGCGCTGCAGAAGCAGGGATAGGCGTGACCGCCGTCGAGCAGCCGCCGGTACCAGTCCGCGTAGACCCCGCCACGCTCGGACTGGCGCACGCCGCCGGCGGGCACGGCGCGGCCGGGGCCCTCGTCCCAGTCCAGCCCGAGCCAGCGCAGCCCCTCGAGCAGCGACTCCTCGGCGGCCCGGTCGCTGCGCCCGGCGTCGGTGTCCTCGACACGCACGAGAAAACGCCCGCCGTGGTGCCACGCGAGCAGCGCATTGAACAGCGCCGTACGCACGTTCCCGGGGTGCATGCGCCCGGTCGGGCTCGGGGCAAAACGGGTCCTGACAAGGGGTTCGGCCATAGCCGGGCAATGTTAGCGGAAACGCTACAGCGGCACCAACCGGCCCGCCCGCGACACAGGGGCGCACCACGGTTTGACACACGCCCGACGCAGCGCACAATTACGACGAAACGACCGCCCCACCGGGCGGGCCAGAACACACCCGGAGATCCCCATGCCGCACGGTCCCGAACGACCCCGCCAGCCGGAGGCGGACGGCCTCGACGGCGACCTGCGCGCGCTGCTCGCCGCCGCGCGCCGGCCCGTCGTCGTGGGCGTTGCCGGTGACAGCGGCAGCGGCAAGTCCACCTATGCCCACGGCATCCGCCGGCTTCTCGGCAACGAGATGGTCGCCACCCTCACCCTGGACGGCTACCACAAGGAGGACCGCGCGGCCCGCCGCCGCAGCGGCCGTTCGCCGCTGGACCCACGCGCCAACCACCTGCCGCGGGTGCGCGAGCACCTGGCAGCACTGCGCGAATGGCAACCGGTGGAGATACCCACCTACGACCACGTCAGCGGCCGCTTCGGGGAGACACAGCTGTTCCGGCCGACACCGGTCATCGTCGTCGAGGGCCTGCACGCGCTCTACCCGGAATTCCTGCCCCTGCTCGACTTCCGGCTGTTCGTCGACCCGGAGCGCGAGGTCAAGCGCCGCTGGAAGCTCGAACGCGACGTCCACCGCCGGGGCTACACCCCGGAGGAGGCACGCGCGGAGATGGACCGCCGCGAGGCCCATTACCAGCGCTGGATCGACTTCCAGAAGGCCAACGCCGACGTCATCGTGCGCATCAATGAAAGCGAGCTCAGCGCGCTGGCGGTGGATGAGCTCCAGGGCCAGATCCCGGAGCACTGCCACCACATGGAGATCATCGTCACCCCGACGGAGACCCCGCTGCCGCCACTGCACCTGCCGGTGGACCTCAACGCCATGACCCGGCGCCAGGCCCTGCCGTTCATGCTCGCGAACGTGCCCAGCAGCTTCTGGGGGCGGGCGGTAAACGTGGTGCACATCGACGGTGCCCTACCCGTCCAGGCACTCGCCCGGCTGGAATCGGATATAATGCGCCTGACGGGGATCGAGACCGACGGCGATACCGACGTGGCGGACGAGGCCTCGACCATCGTGTTCACCCAGCTCCTCGTGGCATGGCCCTTCCTCGGGCACGTCCACGCCCTGCTGCGCCGCCGCGGCCGTGAAGCCGACGGGGACGCGGAAGAATAGACGCCCATTCCGCCGGGAGATCATCCATGCCGCGCAAGCGTAGTGGCGAGGAAATCGGCGAGCGGCTCCGGCAGCTGCTCATCCAGCAGGAAGACCTGCGCGGCCAGCTCGCCGCACTTACCGAGCGCATGTCCGACGAGGTCGCCGAGCTCGAGCACCACGGCGGCAGCGGCGGCCACGAGGCGCCGGAACGCCGTATCGGCATGGACAAGGTCCTCGACCTGCTCGGCCACCTCGCGATCGCGCCCACCGAATCCGACGCCTGCGAGGTGATCGTCTCCGCCGCCCGCTACCTGCTGCCCGGCACCCGCGGGGCGCTGTGCCTCGCCGGGGACGACGGCGCCATGGCGGTGGCCGCGGTCTGGGACGCGGAGGACCAGTGGAACCGCCCCTACCGCCGGCGCGAGGGCGGCTCGCCGCCGCAGCGCCTGGCGGGCCGCGTCTCCGCCGGCCCCACGGGCCAGGGCTGGGTCTACCCGGCCCGCGGTTTCGGCCTGCTGGTCGGCGAGCTGCGGGTCTGGCCGGAGAACGATCAGGCCGCCACCGAGGCGGTATCCGGTCGCTGCGAGCTGCTCGCGCGCAGCGCCGGCCTCGTGCTCGCGGGCATGACCCTGCAGAGGCGGCTACGCGACGAGGCCGTGCGCGACCCGATGACCGGACTGCTCAACCGCGCCTACTTCGCGGAGGCGCTGCCAAGGGAGCTCGCCCGGGCCGTGGCGGGCGGCGATGAGACCGGGCTGATCATGCTGGATATCGACCGATTCAGCCTGTTCAACGAGCGCCACGGGCCGGATGCCGGCGACCGCATGCTCTCCGCGGTCGGCGCGACGCTCATGGAGAACGCCCCGGACAGCGGCGTGTGCTGCCGTTACTCCGGGGAGCGCTTCGCCGTCCTGCTCCCCGGCCACGACCGGGGCGCGGCCCGGACCACGGCACAGACACTGTGCCAGGCCCTCTCGGCGCTGACGGTGACCGACGGCGAGGGACGGGACGCCCGGGTCAGCCTCTCGGCCGGGGTGGCCACGGCGCCGGGCTGTGCCGACAACCCCGCCGACCTGATCGCCGCCGCCGAAGACGGCATCTTCAACGCCCGCCAGCGCGGCGGCGACACGGTGCGCGAGCCGGGCGGCGCATGAGCTCGCCCGGGACACACGCCCAACACCGCACCCAACCGGCCTCTGCGAACCCCCTGGTGACAGGCGCCGCCCTGATCATCCTCTCCGAGGCGCTGCTCGCGACCATGAGCGCCGCCATCAAGGTCGTGTCCGCGGACCTGCCCAACGAGATGCTGGTGTTCTTCCGCAACCTGTTCGGGCTGGCGCTGGTACTGCCCGTGGCCCTGCGTCACGGGCCCGGAGCGCTGCGCACGGACTGCATCCAGTGGCACCTGCTGCGCGCCACCGCGGGCGTCGGCGCGATGTACTGCTTCTTCTACACCATCGAGCACCTCGCCCTGGCCGAGGCGATCCTGTTCAAGCTCACCGCACCGTTCTTCATCCCGCTGATCGCCCTGGTCTGGCTCGGCGAGCGCATCCCCGCAAGCGCACGCATCGCCATCGGCGTCGGCTTCGCCGGCAGCGCACTGGTGCTCGGCCCCGGCGGCGCGGACCGCTTCGCCCTGGCCGGGCTCACGGGCCTGGGCGGTGCGTTCCTGGGCGGGCTGGCCAAGGTCACCATCCGGCGCATGGGCCGCAGCGAGCCCGCCCCGCGGATCGTTTTCTACTTCGGCGTGTTCGCGACCACCCTGACGGCGGTGCCCCTCACCTGGGCGTGGCAGACGCCGGGGCTCGCGTCGTTGGGCTGGCTGGGCCTGATGGGCGGCTGCGCCACCACCGCCCAGCTCTGCCTGACCCGCGCCTACAGCCTGGCGCCCGCGGGCCAGATCGGGCCGTTCACCTATGTGTCGGTGATATTCGGCTCGTTCGCAGGCTGGCTGTTCTGGGGCGAGGTGCCCGATCTGCTGACCGTGGCCGGCAGCCTGTTGATCATCGGGGCCGGCCTGCTCACCCTGCGGGGCCGGAGGACACCCCGTCCGGAGACCTCACCCGCCGAAGGGAGTCGCGCATGAGCGAGCACCTCACCGCCACCTACGAGATCCGCCCCGGCCGCGGCGAGAGCGCCGAGGAACGGGCACAGGACATCGCCCTGGAGCAGACCGTGGAGCTGCCGGAGGCACTCGTGCCCGCGCCGGCCGCGGGGATGGTGGGCGAGGTGCTCTCGGTGGAGGCCAGCGGGCGCAACGTCTGGCAGGCACGGATACGCTTCCCGGTCGCCGCCACCGCGGCGGAGTGGCCACAGCTGATCAACCTGCTGTTCGGTAACATCTCCCTGAAGCGCGGGCTGCGCCTGGTCGGCGTGGACTGGCCGCAGACGCTGCTGGACACCTTCGGCGGGCCGGGCACCGGCACGGCGGGGCTGCGCGCACTCACCGGCGTTCCCGGCCGCGCCCTCCTCGCCACCGCGCTCAAGCCCATGGGGCTGTCCGCCGGCGATCTGGCAGAGCGCTGCTCCGCCTTCGCCCGGGGCGGCGTGGACATCATCAAGGACGATCACGGGCTCACCGACCAGGCCGCGGCACCGTTCGGTGAGCGCCTGGCACGCTGCCAGGCGGCGGTGACCGACGCCAATGCCGCCACCGGCCGCCGGTGCCAGTACTTCCCCAACGTCACCGCCCAGCGCACCACGCTGATGGCCCGCGCCCGCGCCGCCCGGGAGGCAGGCTGCGCCGGCGTGCTGGTCAACCCCTGGCTCACCGGCATGGACGCCATCGCGTGGCTGCGCGACGAGCCCGGCCTCGCGGTCATGGCCCACCCGTCCCTGACGGGCGGCCTGTTCTCGCCGCGCCACGGCATCAGCGCGCCGCTGCTGCTCGGCGAGCTCTTCCGTCTCGCCGGCAGCGACGCCGTCATCTACCCCAACCGCGACGGGCGCTTCGGCTTCTCGCTGGCGCGCTGCGAGCGCATCAACGAACGGCTGCGGCGCCCCCTCGGGGGACTGCGCGCCGCCATGCCTACCCCGGGCGGTGGCCTGGACGTCACACGCATCGGCGCTTGGGCGCGGCACTACGGGCGCGATACCCTGTTCCTGGTCGGCGGCAGCCTGTACGCGCGCGGGGATATCGCCGCCGCCTCCGCGCGCCTGATCGATGCCCTGGAACACGCCCATGACGAGTGATAACGACCGCAGCAAGGTGCTCCACGCCCGGGACTTCCGCTGGGAGGCGGTGCCGGTGCGCGAGTACAAGAGCGAGGGCACCACGACCTTCCGCGACATCACCCGCCAGACGCTGATCGGCGAGGGGGAGGACGAACGCGCCCCGGGCTTCGTGACGCGGTACTTCGAGATCCAGCCCGGCGGCTACTCCACGCTGGAGTACCACGCCCACCCACACTCGGTGGTCGTGCTGCGCGGCGGCGGCCAGGTGATCCTGGGGGACCGCGTGGAGCCGCTGCACCCCCATGACGTCGTCTACATCGCGCCGCACACCGTCCACCAGTTCCACGCCACCGGCGACGGGCCCCTCGGCTTTCTGTGCATCGTCGACCGCGAGCGCGACCGCCCCACCCTGCCCGACGACGACGAGGTGGAACGGCTGAGCCGTTACCCGGACATCGCGACGCGCCTGCGCCGATAGCCCTGCGGCGGCACCCGCCGCCCGGGCCGGCATGCGGCCCCGTCTCTGCCCTTGTGAAACACCTTTGCGCCCCGGACCTGGGGCGCCGCCTGGCCGGCGGCGCTCCCAGGCAGGCCTGCTACTGCGCCCCGAACGAGGGCAGCCACAGCGACAGCTCCGGGAAGACAATCAGCAGCGCAGTGGCGAGCAGCAGGATCAGGATGAACGGCGGGGTGCCGCGGATCACGTCGAAATAGGGCCGCCGGAACACCGCCATCGCCGTGAAGATGTCACAGCCGAACGGCGGCGTGGCCGAGCCGATCGCCGCCTGCAGGGTAACGATCACGCCCACGTGCACCGGATCCAGCCCGGCCGAGTCGACCAGCGGCTTGAAGATCGGCACCAGGATCAGGATGACCACGATCGGGTCGACGAACATGCAGCCGATGAAGAACGACAGCGCGATCAGCGACAGCGCGGCGATCTGGTTGTCGCCGATGCTGTCCACCGCCGGGCCGAGGACCTGCTCCGGGATATGCGCCGTCGCCAGGGTCTGCGAGAACGCGGCGCCCACCGCGACCAGGATGAACACCACGGCGGTGATCATGCCCGTGGACAGCGCCAGGTCCCAGAGATCGCGCAGCGTGACCTGACGGAAGATGATCACCTCCAGCACGAAGGCGTAGGCCACCGCCACCGCCGAGGCCTCCACCGGGCTGAAGAAACCGCCGTAGATGCCGCCCACCACGATGGCCGGGAAGCCCAGCGGCAGCAGCGCGCGCTTGATCGACTGCCAGCGCTCCGGCCACGGGGTCCGCGGCTCGGGCTCGATGCCCTGGACACGCGAGCCGATGTAGCAGTACACGGAGAACAGCAGCAGGATGAGCAGGCCGGGGACGATACCGGCGATGAACAGGTCGCCGATGGACGCCCCGGGCATGATCACCCCGTAGACGATGAAGCCGATGCTCGGCGGGATCAGCAGTGCGATGTCGCTGGAGTTGATGATCAGCGCCAGCGCGAAGCTGTCGGTGTAGCCCTTCTCGAGCAGCCGCGGGCGCATGGGCCCGCCCATGGCGACCACCGTGGCCTGGGTCGAGCCGGAAACCGCGCCGAACACCGCACAGCTCGCCGCGGTGGTGATCGGCAGGCCGCCGCGCAGATGGCCGGTGAAGGCGGAGACCAGGTCCAGCAGCCGGTTGGCGGTGTGCCCCTTGGTCATGATGTCCGCGGCGAAGATGAACATCGGCACCGCCGCGAGCACCCAGGTGCCGATACCGGAGATCATCCAGCTCACACCCTGGTCGGGCCCGAAGAAGGTCATCCCCGTGAACATCATGTACAGCGTGCCGGCCGCCAGCGGGACCATCATCGGGAACCCGAGCAGCAGCAGCACGATCATCGTCACAACAAGCCAGGTCAACATCCGGCGCGCTCCCCTTGCTCTCTAGCCTACGCGCCCGCTCAGGCGCCGTTATTCTGATTCGTCGTGGTGCCGGCCGCGGCACCCTCCTCCTCGACGGGAACCTCGGCGTACTCCTCCTTCTCGGTGAAGGAGCGATACAGCTCGTGGCTGGTGAGATTGCGCACGGCGGTGAGCACGTACTGCACGCCGGCGAGGGTGAAGCCAATGGGCGCGGCGAGGTAGACGATCCACAGCGGGATGGTCAGCGCCGAGCTGGTGCGCCCCCGCTCGTAGATCGCCAGGGTGTAGTCGGCGGACTCGAAGGCCAGGTAGAACATCAGCGCGGCCGTGCCGAGACAGATCAGCACGAGCAGCCCCTTGCGGGCGGTGCCGCCGAGCTGATCGTAGAGGGCGGACATGCTGATGTGGCGGGCGGAGCGGGCGGCGTAGCTGACGCCGATGAAGGTGATGAGGATGATCAGGAGCTCGGTGATCTCGCTGGTGCCGGGGATGCCTTCGCCGAAGATCAGTCTTCCGAGGACATGCCCGCTCATGACGATGGCCATGACCAGGATACCGCCGCCGACTATCAGCCTTTCTATGTTGCCGAGCCAGCGGTCCAGCGTCGCCAACCCTCTGAGAAAGACGTTGTGACTGCGCGGTCCCGCCGCACCATCACCGGATTGCGTCATAGCGAATTCCCCCGCCGCGGCTGGTCAAACCTCAATTGACCATAAACCAAGAATCCGGGTTTGCCTACTCGCTGGACGGCCGAAAACCCTGTGTTACTGTTACCGGGGAGCCTCGACACGAACGAGAACAGCCAATCAGAAAGGAGGTCCTTACCCATGCGGCTGTACAAGTCCATCTCCATCGCGGCGCTCGGCCTGGGCCTGGCGTTCGCGGCAACAGCGAGCAGTGCGGAGACCTGGCGCTTCGGTCTCGAAGAGATCGAGGGCAGCGTTCAGTACGAGTACGCGGCCGAGTTCAAGAACATCATCGAGGAGAAGACCGACGGCGACGTCACCGTCGAGCTCTATCCCTACGGCGAGCTGGGCGGGCTCACCGACATCTACGATGCCGTCCAGAGCGGCGCCATCCAGCTCGCGTTCGGCTCCGGCTTCCTCGGCGGGACGGTGCCCGAGAGCCAGCTGTTCAGCCTGAACTTCATCCTGCCCCAGGACGAGTGGATGACCACCAAGGTCCTCAACTCCCCCGAGTTCCTGGAGAGTGACCCGTGGCAGAACGCGTTCCAGGATCGCGGCCTGCACCCGATCGCGATCGTGCCCGAGGGCTTCCAGGTCTGGACGGCGAACAAGCCGATCCACACCCCTGACGACATGGAAGGTCTCGCCATCCGCGTGATGGACAACCGCCTGCTGCTCGAGACCTACCGCGCCTATGGGGCGTCGCCGACGACCATCGAGTACGGCGAGCTCTACAGCGCCCTCCAGCAGGGCCAGGCCGAGGGCAACATCCAGCCGGTCTTCGCCCACGAGGAGATGAACTTCTACGAGGTTCAGGACTACATGATCTTCGCCAACCAGGCGCAGTTCGTGGCCACCGCGATGGCGAACCAGGACTGGTACAGCGGCCTGTCCGACGAGCGTAAGCAGCTCATCAAGGAGGCCACCGACGAGCTCGTGCGCTATATCCACGACAAGCAGCAGGAGCTCAACAGCAAGCGCCTGGATATCATCAAGTCCAACAGCGACATCGAGATCATCCGGCTCTCCGACGAGGAGCGGAACCAGTTCCGCGAGCTCGCCAAGCCGGTGCGCCAGGTCTTCGTCGACGAGGTCGGCGACAGTGGCCAGGAGCTGCTGGATCTGGTGACCAAGCTGTTCGACGAGGCCGAGAAGAAGTAGGCTTCCCGAAGCGGGAAACCTCGAGACCCGATCGAGCCCGGGGCGGCGCCCCGGGCTCTTTTCGTTACGGCCGGCGGTATTTGCCCGCGTCGGCCTTTGCGGCAGAATTGGCGGCTTACGGCGCCGCGCACGACGCCTTCGCCGGGACACGTCGGCGCCGGCAACACCAGCCAGGGGGAAAGGGAATGATCGGCAAAAACCTCGTCCGCGGCCTGCTCGGGGCCGCCTCGCTGTCCATGGCACTGATCGCGGGCCCCGCGGCCGCGGCCCCGGCGACCGTCAGGGTGACCTCCATCGTCGAGCACCCGGCGCTGGACGCCGTGCGTGATGGCACGCTGGACGAGCTGCGCGAGCGCGGCTACGAGCAGAACGACAACCTCGACTGGGCGTTCCAGACCGCCCAGGGCGATGTCGGCATCGCCGGACAGATCGCCCGGCAGTACGTGGGCGACGACCCAGACGTGATCGTCGCCATCGCCACGCCCTCGGCACAGGCCGCGGTATCCGCCGCCCGCGGACGGATCCCGGTGGTCTTCTCCGCGGTGACCGACCCGGTCAACGCCAAGCTGGTGAACGATCTCGACCATCCGGGCGGCAATGTCACCGGCGTCTCCGACATGACGCCGGTAGCCAGGCACCTGGCGTTCATCAAGCGCGTAATGCCGGAGCTCGAGACCCTCGGCATTCCCTACAATCCCGGTGAGCCCAACGCCGTCGTGCTTGTCGACGCGATCAAGAAGGCCGCGCCGGAGTACGGCATCGAGGTCAAGACCGCGGCCGCCCCGTCAACAGCGGACGTGCTCGGCGCCGCCCGCTCACTGGTCGGCGACGTGGACGCCATGTACATCGGCACCGACAACACCCTGATCAGCGCCTTCGAGTCGGTGGCCAAGGTGGGCATGGAGGCGGACATCCCGATCTTCACGGGCGACACCACCATCGTGAGCCGCGGCGCCGCCGCCGGTATCGGGTTCAACTACTACGACGTCGGCCGCCAGACCGGTGCCATCGTGGCCCGCATCCTCGAGGGCGAGGCCCCCGGGGATATCCCGGTGGAGTTCGTCGACAAGACACGGATCCATCTCAATCCGGCGGCGGCCCGCAAGATGGGGCTGGAGTTCGACCAGTCGGTGCTCGACGACGCCGACGAGATCGTCGAATAACACGCGCGGGCCCGCGGCCGGGTCCGAACGGCGCCGGCCACCACGCCGGCGCCCGGCCACCGGCCGTTTTCCGGCCGCGCCCACAAGGCGTGGCCGGCCCGGACCGGCACCTTCGGTTATGACGCAAAGGGCAGCGACGTGAGTCAGATCGCCATTCTCGGCGCCATAGAGACCGGCCTGCTGTTCGGCCTGGTCGCCATCGGCGTCTTCCTGAGCTTCCGGATACTCAACTTCCCCGACCTTACCGTCGACGGCAGCCTTCCGCTGGGCGCCGCCGTCGCCGCAACGCTGATCCTCGCCGGCGTGAACCCCTGGCTGTCGACCGTGGCCGCCTTCTTCGCCGGGGCCGGCGCCGGGCTGGTCACCGCCTGGCTGAACGTGCGCCTGCGCATCCTCCACCTGCTCGCGAGCATCCTGGTGATGATCTCGCTGCACACGGTGAACCTGCGCATCATGGGCCGGCCCAATGTCGCACTGCTCGGCGAGCCCACGGTCTTCTCCGCATTCGAGGGCCTGGACATCCCCTACTACTGGCTCAATCCCGCGGTGCTCCTGGTCGTGGTCCTCGTCACCGGTTACCTGATCACGCGCTTCCTGGGCTCGGAGATGGGACTCGGCATGCGCGCCACCGGTGCCAACCCGCGCATGGCCTCCGCGCAGGGCATTCATACCGGGCGGATGACGCTGCTCGG
Organism: Arhodomonas sp. KWT2; assembly: GCF_041949875.1. Lineage (NCBI taxonomy): Bacteria > Pseudomonadati > Pseudomonadota > Gammaproteobacteria > Chromatiales > Ectothiorhodospiraceae > Arhodomonas > Arhodomonas sp. KWT2. The sequence goes on along the minus strand of NZ_JBHFPQ010000046.1, from coordinate 65,977 downwards.
CATCGCGCTGTCCAATGCCCTGGTGGCACTCGCGGGCGCGCTGTTCGCCCAGATCCAGGGCGCAGCGGACATCACCATGGGCATCGGCACCATCGTGATCGGCCTGGCCGCGGTGATCGTGGGCGAGGCGCTGGTACCGCCGAAGACGATCGTGCGCGCGGTCATCGGCGCGGTGATCGGCTCGATCATCTACCGCTTCGCCGTGGCCTTCGCGCTCAACGCCGAATTCATCGGCCTGCAGGCGCAGGACCTCAAACTCATCACCGCGGTGCTGGTCGTGGTCGCCATGGTGCTGCCGGGCCTGCGCACCAAGCGCGCCATGCAGCGCCGGGCCCGGGCCACTCCGGCCAACAAGGGGGGACAGGGCTGATGATCCGTCTCGAGGACATCCACGTCACCTTCAATCCCGGTACGGCCATCGAGACCCACGCGCTCACGGGCCTGAACCTGGACATCCCCACGGGCGAGTTCGTCACCGTCATCGGCTCCAACGGCGCGGGCAAGTCCACCATGCTCAACGTCCTCGCCGGCGAGACCGGCACGGACACCGGCCGCGTGCTCATCGGCGAGGACGACGTCACCCGCCGCAGCACATCGGCACGGGCGGGGCTGGTCGCCCGGGTGTTCCAGGACCCCATGGCCGGCACCTGCGAAGACCTCACCATCGAGGAGAACCTGGCCCTTGCCTGCGCCCGCGGCCACCGCCGCGGATTGCGCCGCGCGGTCGACGGCGGCCGCCACCGCGCCTTCCGCGAGCGGATCGCGGAGATCAACCTCGGCCTCGAGGACCGCCTCGGCGACCGCATGGGCCTGCTCTCCGGCGGCCAGCGCCAGGCCGTGAGCCTGCTGATGGCCACCATGAACCCCATGCGCATCCTCCTGCTCGACGAGCACACTGCGGCGCTGGACCCGCGTACCGCGAACTTCGTCATGGGCCTGACGGACCGCTTCGTGGGAGAGTCCGGGCTGACTACACTGATGGTCACCCACTCCATGCGTCAGGCGCTGGACCACGGCGACCGTACGGTCATGCTCCACGAGGGGCGGGTAGTGCTCGACGTCAGCGGGGAGGAGCGCCGCGGCATGAAGGTCGAGGACCTGTTGCACATGTTCGAGAAGGTCCGCGGCGAGGAGGTCGACGACGACGCACTCGTACTCGGCTGAACATGGCCGGCGGCGAACGCCGGCCCGGAGGACACGGTCATGACGGTCCCCACGGAACCGGCACACCTGGCGCTGCGGCGCTACGCGCGGGAGACACACCACCACGCTCACCCCCATCACCAGGTCGTGCTGCCGCTGGCGGGCACACTGGAAATGGACGTGGACGGCCGGGGCGGCGACGTCACCGGCGACTGTGCCGCCGTTATCCCCCGCGGCCGGCCCCACGGCTTCGCCGGCAGCGGTGACAACGCGTTCCTGATCCTCGACATCACCGCACCGCCCTCCCCCGGCAACGGCCGCGAATTCTGGCAGGCGGCCGCCGAACAGCCCTTCGTGCGCTTCGACGCCAGCCTCCACGGGCTGTGCCGCTTCATGGCCGAGCGCATCGGCCCGGACGGTCTCGGCGGGGTGCGCTCCGAGGTCACCGGATCGATGATCGTCGAGACCCTCGCCCGGGGCCTCGACACGGTCCCCGCCGCCCTGCCACGGCCGCTGGCGCGGGCCGTCCGGTTCATGGAATCCCACTGCAGCGAGGCCCTCACGGTGGCGGCGATCGCCCGCGAGGCCGGTGTCGGAACCAGCCGGCTGTTCACGCTGTTCGATACGCATTTCGGGACTTCGCCGGGCCGCTATCTCGCCCGGCAGCGCCTGCATCACGCACGCTGGCTGCTGGAGACGACGCGCCGGCCGCTCGCGGAGATCGCCCTGGCCTCCGGCTACGCGGACCAGAGCACCTTCACCCGCGCCTTCCGCCGGGAGACGGGCATGCCGCCGGCCGCTTACCGCCGCCGCCACGGTGGCCGGCGATAAAGGCGGAGACCAGGCACAAACGGCGGCAGCAACGGGCAAAGACAGGCCTCCGCCCCACGCTCCAGACTGCGGCCTCAGGACGCAGAGGAGATGCAAGCCATGACCCGTCGACTGACCGACTTCTCCGTGCTCACCTTCGACTGCTACGGGACGCTGATCGACTGGGAGAGCGGGATCTGGGACGCCCTGCAGCCGGTGCTCCACGCCAACGGCTGCACGGAAATCACCCGCGAAACCGGCCTCGCCGCCTTCGCCGAGTTCGAGAGCACGCAGCAGGCCGAGACCCCCGGGATGCGCTACCCCGAGCTGTTGCGGCGTGTCCACGAGCGCTTCGTCGAGCGCTTCGGGCTGCGCAGCAACGAGGCCCTGGACCGGGCGTTCGGCGAGTCCGTGCCTCACTGGCCCGCCTTCCCCGACAGCGCCGACGCCCTGCGCTCGCTCGCCCGTTCGTACCGGCTGGTGATCCTCTCCAACGTGGACCACGGGGGCTTCGCCGCCTCCAATCGCAAGCTCGGGGTCACCTTCGACGCCATCTACACCGCCGAGGACATGGGCGCCTACAAGCCCACCCCCGGCAATTTCGAGTACATGGTCAACCGGCTGCGGGAGGACCACGGCATCGCCCCGGAGCAGATCCTGCACACCGCCCAGAGCCTGTTCCACGACCACGTCCCGGCCAGCCACGCCGGCCTCGCCCGATGCTGGATCGATCGCCAGGGCCTGTCCCGTGGCGGCAGCTGGGGGGCCACCGCAGAGGTACCGGAACGGCCCTCGGTCGACTTCCTCTTCCCGGACCTCGCCGGCATGGCCGCGCAGGTGCGCGAGGAGGAGGACGCCCCGCCGGCGCGCTGAACGAGGGCGGGCGGGGTCCGTAAAGCCCCGTATGCACATGCCGGAGTCCCCGCGCTAGCCTTACTGACACGGTCATTCCCATGGCCGCCCGCCCCCGGCGAACATACCGGGGACGGGGCTGTCGAAACGGTAAAGGTCAGCGGAGAGAAGGCATGGCCATGACACGACGCCAGTTGCTCGCGGCCCTCGGGGCCGCGGCCATCATCCCCGCCGGGGTGTGGCGGCTGCTGCCGAGCGCTCGCGCCGCCGGCGAGTTCCCCCTGGAGCTCAGCGAGGCGGAGTGGCGCAAGCGGCTGACCCCACGCGAGTACGAGGTCCTGCGCGAGGAGGACACCGAGGCACCCGGCAGCAGCGAGCTCCTGCACGAGAAGCGCGCCGGGGTATACACCTGTGCCGGCTGCGACCAGCCCGTGTTCCGCTCGGAGACCAAGTTCGACAGCGGCACCGGCTGGCCGAGCTTCTACGCCCCCATCGACGGCGCGATCGGCACCCGCGAGGACCGCCGCCTGCTCGTGATGGTGCGCACCGAGGTGCACTGCAGCCGCTGCGGCGGCCATCTCGGCCACGTCTTCGAGGACGGTCCGGAGCCCACGGGGCTGCGCTACTGCCTCAACGGCGTGGCGCTTGATTTCGTCCCCGCCGGGGAGGCCCCGGCATGATGCGCCGGCTGGCCGTAATCCTCCTTGCCGCCGTCACCACCGCCGCAGGCGCCGCCGGCATGGGCAAGCCCGCGGCCGGCCCGCCACCGGAGGGACTCGCGGTGGCGACCTTCGCCGGCGGCTGCTTCTGGTGCATGGAGCCGCCGTTCGACAAGCTCGACGGCGTGCGTGAGACGATCTCCGGCTATACCGGCGGCCACGTCGAGCGACCCACCTACCGCCAGGTCGGCAGCGGCGGCACGGGTCACTACGAGGCGGAACGCGTGGTCTACGACCCGGCGAAGATCAGCTACGAGCGGCTGCTCGAGGTGTACTGGCGCAACGTCGACCCCTTCGACCCCGGCGGACAGTTCTGCGACCGCGGCCGTTCCTATCGCACGGCGATCTTCGTGCACAACGACGAGCAGCGCCGTCTCGCCGAGCAGAGCAAGGAGCGGCTGGCGCAGCGCTTCGATCACCGCATCGTCACACCGGTGGTCGACGCCTCGGCGTTCTATCCGGCGGAGGACTATCACCAGGACTACTACCGGAAGAATCCGATCCGCTACAAGTACTACCGCCTGCGCTGCGGGCGGGACCAGCGCCTGGAAGCCATCTGGGGTGACGAGGCTGGCGGGTGAGGCCCGTCCGCCATCAACCGCGTCCTTCGCCGTCCGTTCCCGGGACGGTGGCGGGCGCCTCCATACGGACGCCCTGCGCGCCGCAGAACGCCGACAGCGCCTCCAGCTCGTCGTCCGGCAGCACCAGCTCCATGACCACCCCCTCGCCGTAGTCGACCGAGCACGGCCATGCGTCGTGACCGGAGGCCCAGTGGCGCAGCGGCTGCTCGACCGCGAAGCCCATATGCAGGCGGACCCGGGAGCACGGCCGGTGACGCGTGAGCTCGAGCGCCGATAGCACCTGTTCCGTGGCACCCGCGTAGGCCCGGGTAAGGCCGCCGGCCCCCAGCTTGATACCGCCGAAATAGCGCACGACGACCACCACCACGTCGGCGATGCCCTTGTGCTGGATCACACCGAGGATGGGCCGGCCGGCGGTACCCGAAGGCTCACCGGCATCGCTCACCGCCGCGGAGGCGGCCCCCTCGGGGTCTCCGACGAGGTAGGCCCAGCAGTGATGGCGCGCGTCCGGGAACTCCGCGGTCAGCCGATCGACCACGGCGAACGCCTCCCCGCGCGTCTCCGCGCGTTCGGCGTGAGCGATGAACCGGCTCTTGCGCACCAAGGTCTCGGCACGCGCCGGACCGGCCGGCACCAGCGGGGCGGTGTCCGCCACGGCGACTCCTCCGGGAGGTGAAAGGCGTGCCGCCATACTAACCCGGACGCTTGCCCGTCCTCACCCCGGTATGCCGGGAACGCCCCTTCACCGGACCGCGGTGCCGCCCGGCAAGGGCCCGTTGCACCCGCAAGGCATACGGACACACGGCGATCAGGCACCGGATGAGACCGTGGATCCATCAAAGCTTGATGTTGCTCACACGCCGGCGACCGCCACGCCGCCAAAATGCTACAGTCGTGCGTAGCCGCGCGGATACGCGCCGTCGCGGCAACACGGCCCAATCCGAACAATAAGGCGCGGTAGGGAATGGACTGCGCCGGCCAGCAAGGAGATCATCCATGCGCGCGATGCTTCGCGGACTGCTCGCCCTGGTGCTGTGCGGCGCGTATGCCACGGCCCATGCCGACTTCTCCGACGGTGAGATCCGCATCGGGGTGCTTACCGACCTCTCCGGCGTCTCCCGCGGCGACGCCGGCCAGCTGAGCGTGGTCGCCGCCGAGGTCGCCGCCGACCGCCTGGGCGGGAATATCGACGGTGCCCCCATCCGTATCATCGCCATGGATCACGGCAGCGATGCGGATCAGGCACTGAAGGCGGCGCGGGAACTGGTCGAGACCCACCACGTGGACATGATCACCGACCTGGTGCGCTCCAACACGGCAATCCCGGTACAGCGCTATGCGACCGAGCAGGGCGTGGTGGTCATGCCCACCGGCGCGGGCGCCTCGGCACTGCACGGCAAGTACTGCTCGCCGCTCGCCTTCCACTGGGGCTTCGATAGCTACGCCCTCGCCAACGCCGTGGCCTCGGCGGTCACCCGGGACGGTGGCGACGAGTGGTTCTTCGTCACCGCGGACTACGCCTTCGGCAGCGCCATCGAGTCCGCCGCACGCGGGCTGGTCAAGCAGGCCGGCGGCGAGGTCCTCGGCGCGGCACGCTACCCGTACAAGGCCACCGACCTCACCGAGCCCCTGACGGCCGCGGAGGATTCCGGGGCCGGCGTGATCGCGCTCGCCAGCGGCGGCGAGGACACCCAGCGCGCGATCCGCCAGGGCTATGAGCTCGGCCTGGTGGACGACGAGCACCGCTTCGCCGCGCTGCTGATGTTCCTCACCGATGTCCGCGATCTCGGGCTCTACGTCGCCCGGGGCCTGCAGCTCGCCACCCCCTTCTACTGGGACCTCGACGAGGCCTCGCGCACCTTCGCCCAGGCGGTCTACGAGCGCGCCGGCGCGATGCCGACCATGATCCACGCGGGCACCTACTCGGCCACGCTGAACTACCTCCGCGCCGCCAGGAAGGCCGGCACGGACGACGCCCGGAGCGTCGCGGACACGCTGCGGGGCATGTCCATCGAGGACGCCTTCGCCCACAACGGCCACGTGCGCGAGGACGGGCTGATGGTCCACGACTTCTATCTCATGCAGGTGAAATCACCGCTGAACAGCACCTCGGCCTGGGACTATTACAAGCAGGTCAGCGTCATCCCGGGCGACGACATCCATGCCGCCCCGGACGGCAGCTGCAAGCGGTGACACCAGGCGGGGCGGCCTTCCGGTATTGGCCGCGCGGGCCGATTTGACGATAATGTGCCGCCCCAACCCCGCTGCAGGTACTCGACGACCATGGTGCCACACCCACAGGAAAAGGCCTTTCCCGTCTCCTGGGATCAGCTCCACCGCGACGCCCGCGCCCTGGCCTGGCGTCTGTCCGGCGTCGGCCAGTGGGACGCCCTGGTCTGCATCACCCGCGGCGGGCTCGTGCCCTCGGCCATCGTCGCCCGGGAACTCGGCATCCGGCTTATAGAGACCGTCTGCGTCGCCTCCTACCACGACTACGACACCCAGGGTGACCTGGTCGTGCTCAAGCACGTCACCGACGCCGTCACCAACCTCGGCGCCGGCAGCGGCGAGCGGGTGCTCATCGTCGACGACCTCGTGGACACCGGCCGCACCGCGCGCGAGGTCCGCGACATGCTCCCGAAGGCGCATTTCGCCACGGTCTACGCCAAGCCCCAGGGCTGCGAGGTGGTGGACACCTTCGTCACCGAGGTCTCCCAGGACACCTGGATCTATTTCCCCTGGGACATGAGCCTGCAGTTCACCCCGCCGCTGCACGACGGGCACTAACGGGCGACCATGGCCCGCGCCCTGCTCCCTCGCCTCTGCGACTGGCTCCACGCCCGCCGGCGCCGCTCCGTCACCGCTGCACTCAGGCGGGCGCTGGCGGCCCTGTTCACCACCGATGCGCTGCCGGAAACCAGCCGCGCGCACCGGGGGACCCTCGCCGAAGAGCTTGGCGACGACACCGACTGCGCCGAGCGCGTGCACCGCTTCCACGCCCTGCTGGAGAGGGACCTGCGCTCGGAGGCCAGGCTGCTCGAGCAGGGGCTCAACACCTACGCCCGCCAGCTCGCGGCACTGGACCGCCACCTCCGCCACGCCGAGAGCGAGCGCGCGGAGGCCATCGCCGACCACGACGCCATGAGCGACCACGTCCGCCAGCACGTCGGGGACATCCGTCAGGCGGTCTCCGGCGGGACCGCCGACGTACCGATGCAGCGCGTGGAATCACGGCTCGCGCACATCGTCGACACCCTGCGGACCTATTCCCGGCGTCAGCACGAGCGCGTGGCAGCGGCGGAATCCGAGGCGGACGCACTGCGCGGCCGGCTGCAGGAGGCCGAGGCCGAGACCGCCGAGCTACGCCGGCGCCTGGTCGAGGAGCGCAGCCGCGGGGCCACCGACACCCTCACCGGCGTCCCCAACCGCATGGCCTTCGAGGAGCGTTTCTCCGATGAGCTGGCCCGCCAGCAGCGCACCCGCCGGACCTTCGCCCTGGTCGTCGCGGATATCGATCACTTCAAGCGCGTCAATGATATCCACGGCCACCTCGCCGGCGACCGGATCCTCGTGGCCGTGGCGGAAACGCTGCGCGCCGCCCTGCGCACCACGGACATGATGGCCCGCTACGGCGGGGAGGAGTTCGTCGCGCTGCTGCCCGAAACGGACGCGGACGCGGCACGGGAGAGCGCCGACCGGCTGCTGGAGGCCGTCCGCCGGCTGCGCCCCGACGGCGGCGGCCCGGAGGCCGTCCCGGTTACGATCTCGGCCGGTGTGACCGAGGTCCAGGTCGGCGACGACATGACGGATGCCTTCGAACGCGCGGACCACGCCCTCTACGACGCCAAGCGCGCCGGACGCGACCGGATCGCCGTGCGCCTGCGTTGACACCCGGCGAGTGCCGCGTCACCAACGTCAACCACGACGACGCGGAGCGAACGCGGTGCCGGGCTAGACCCGTCGCGCTATCCAGATCACCCGGCCGACCACATCCAGGGCCGCCAGGGCCGCGCCGGAAACGTGCTGATCCGCGTAGCGGAGGCTGTCCGATCGCACCCACACCCCGCCGGACCAGTCCCGTTGCAGGCGTTTCGGCTGCAGCGCACCGTCGACGCGGAGCACGTACACAGCGTCGTCGCCGATATCGTGCCGGGTCGTGTCGACGAGAAGGCGATCCCCTTCGTTCACGGTCGGGGCCATGGAGTCGCCGCTGGCCGTGACCACGACCAGCGCCTCGGCGCACAGTCCCTCCGCGTTCAGCCACGCCGATGAGAGCGCCAGCACCGGCATCGTGTCCGCGGCACGGATCGGCGTGTATTCCCCCGCGGCGTATCGGGGCCCGGCCTCGCGTACGGTACCGGATACCTCCAGCGCCCCCTCGCCGGTCGCGAGCCACGCGACGGACACACCGCCGGCCCGGGCCAGGGCCACCAGGCGCCCCGCCGTGGGCTCGCTGGCCCCCGCGATATAACGATAGAGATGGCTCTCCGAGACACCGGCCCGCGCGGCGAGGGCCTTCTTGCCCCCGACGTGCGCGGCAATCTCGGATATGCGAGCCCCAATGGCGCCGGCATCCGTCGATGCACCCCCGTGTGAACGGCCGGCCATGTCGTTGTTTTTTCCTTCGTCAGGCATTGTCGTGTTCCACTGGCACGCCCGGGCCACCCCGGTTGCGACACACGCCCGGAAACCATTGACACGAAACTCCCGGATAAGGCAGTCTCACCCTTATCCGGGACTCCGGCGTCACGGAATGGACGGCCGGAGACCGTGTCGGCGCATGCAACGTGCCGGCCCGTGCGCCTTGAGCCACGGAGACACCGCAGTATGGACACACCGGGCGGATACCCAATCGCGCGGCGGCGGTGGCTTATGGCTGACCATAAGTGAACGAGCATACCGGGCGGCAGACGATCGCGTCATGTCGACCATGTCCCATTACCGGGAACGCCCCGGGAAAGGACGACGCAATGGCGGCGCGAGCCATGCACCCGCGTAAACCCCGCGACTGCATGGCACCGGTGCAGGGACACGCCAGAACCAGCCCCCCGTGCCGCGCACGGATGCACGGGACGTGCGCAGAGGTAGGGATCAATGGCTCAGGACGAGCAGGCTGAGCGCGGCAGGCCAATCACACGCACCATCCCCGGTAACATCCCCCGACGCCTTGCCCTCCGCGCCCTGGCGCTGCTGCAGCGTTGCAGCCCCGGACGGCAGAGCACGGCGTGCAGGGCCTGCCCGTACCGCAGGCGCCTGCGCGAGAGCGAGGCAAAGATCGCGGAGCTTCGTCGGCGCCTTGCCGAGGAACGCAACCGCGGGGCCACCGATGCCCTCACCGGCATCTACAACCGCAAGGCCTTCCAGGAGCGCTTTGCCGTCGAGCTGGCGCGACGCCAGCGCTACGGCCGGCGCCTGTCACTGATCATCCTCGACATCGATCACTTCAAGGGGGTCAACGACGCCTACGGCCACGTCACCGGCGACCGCATCCTCACCGCCGTCGCCAGCCGGCTTCAGGCAGAGGTGCGCGCCATCGACCTGCTCGCCCGTTACGGCGGCGAGGAGTTCGTGGTGCTGCTGCCGGAGACCGACCTGCAGCAGGCCCGCCACACCGCCGGCAAGCTGCTGGCACGGATACGCGACGAGCACTTCCAAACCGGCGAGCACAAAATCGGTATCACGATCTCGGCAGGCGTGACGGAGGTACGCAGCGACGATACGGCGGCACGGGCACTGGAGCGTTCCGACGCCGGGCTCTATGCGGCGAAGAACGGCGGGCGTAACCGCATCGGCGTCTCCGGGGACTAGGCGAGCCGCGCCAGGAAGGCAGCGCTGGCGGCCACCGCCCGGTCAAGGTTGCCCGCCTCGGTCTCGCCGCTGCGCTTGCGCGGCTTGAAGGAGTGATCGCCGTCCGGCACCCAGGTCACCGCAATGGTGGAGGCGAGCTCGTAGGCCGCGACTTCGTCCGGCCGGCCGAACGGGTCACGCTCGCCCTGCAGGATCAGCGCCGGTGTCGACAGCGCCGCCAGGTGCGCGACCCGCGGCCGCTCGGGCCGGCCCGGGGGATGGAAGGGGTAGCCGAGGACGAGCAGTCCCCGGGCGCCGAGCTCGTCCGCGACCAGGCTTGCCATGCGTCCGCCCATGGATTTGCCGCCGATGGCCACGGTCCCCGGCCAGCGCTCGCGCACCGCCGCGACGACCTCGCGGTAGCACCCGAGCAACGTCTCCTGCCGGTCCGGGCCACGTCGCTTACCGTCCTCGCGCCGCCTCGCCATGTACGGGAACTCGAAACGCACCACGCGGTGGCCCGCCGCGGCGAGCCCTCCGGCGATGTGCGTCATGAACGGTGTGTCCATGGCGGCACCGGCGCCGTGGGCGAGGACGACCGTGACCGCCGCGCCCCCCGGCCCGTCAATCAGCCACTCGCTCACCCGTCGTCGCCATCCCCGGTGTCGGGGACCAGCATCAGCCCCTCCATCACCTGCACCGCACGCCCGGCAACGCGGACACCGCGGATCGCCTCGGGCTCACCCTGGACCTCGACCCAGGCCTCACCCGGCCGGCCCAGCCAGTGCCCCTGCTCCACGGAGAAACGGGCGTGCGGAATGAGTCCGTGGTGCCAGAGGTAGGCCGCCAGGCCGCCGCTTGCCGAGCCATTGAAGCTGTGCTCGAAGGCGTTCGGTGGTGCGCCGAAATGGCGGGAGAACACGTCACCGCTGTCGGTGGCGCCCCCGAGGGCGAACAGATGGGCCCCCACGAAACCGCCGAAACGGTGGAGCTCGGCATAGGCGTCGAGCCGGACACGGGCGCGCCGCAGCGCGTCCTCGCTCACCACGGGCACCATCAGGTGCGGGATCACGGTATTCACCGTCTGCACCGGCGCGTCATCCCGCAGGTCCGAGAGCTCCAGGCCGAATACCGTCGCGATCTCTGCCGGATCCTGGGCCTCGAAGAAATCCGGCGGCGGCTGCGTGACCGACAGCAGCGGCATATCCCCGCCGGAATGGGTCACGTCCATCTCGACCACGCCGTGGTTGGTCTCGATGCCCAGGCGCTGGATGTGCCCGTCGCCCCGCGCCAGGCGTCCCTTGGTCAGCAGCGCATGGGTGAGCGCCACCGCGAGGTGGCCGAACAGCGGCACCTCCTCGCGCCCGACGAACGAGCGTGCCCCCACCTCGGCCACTGTCTGGTCCTCCGGATCCATGGCGAACACGGTCGCGGAGACGCCCAGCTCGTCGGAGAGCGTGCTCATCATCTCGTCGTCGAGGCCATCCGCGTCGAGTACCACGGCGCAGGCCACGCCGCCGAAGGCCGTCGCGGTGAAGGCATCCACCTGAATGATCGGTACTGCTTGCATGCCGTTATCCCTGTCGTCGCCAACCAGGCCGGAAACGGGTGCCGGACACCCACGGTGCCCCGCACCATAACCGCTGGCACCGGTGCCGTCACTCGGTGGGCCGGTCAGAAACGTTCCGTGGCGGGCCGCAGGTCGAGCTCCTGGGTCCACGCATTGGGGGGCTGGCAGTGGAGCTGCCAGTAGCTCTCGGCGATCGCAGCGGGCTCGAGCCGGTCGTTGTCGGCGGCCCCGTCGGGCGGTCCGATGCGCCCGTCGATGACGACATGGGCCACGTGCACACCCTCGGGCCCGAGCTCCCGGGCCAGGCTCTGGGAGAGCGCACGGATGCCGAACTTGGGGACCGCGAGGGTGGCGAACCCGGCACCGCCGCGCCATGCCGCCGTGGCCCCGGTGAACAGCAGGCTGCCCCGTCCCCGCGGTGCCATGTGACGCGCGGCCTCGCGCGCGACGATGAAACCACCCAGACACCCCACCCGCCAGCACCGCTCGAAGGTGGCCACGGAAATGTCGCGGATACCGCCGGGCTCGAAAGTCCCGGCGTTGTACACCACCGCCTCCACCGGACCGAGCTCGGCGTCGGCGGCGTCGAACACGGCTGCCACCTGGGCCTCGTCGGTGGCATCGCAGGGATAGGGAAGGACCTGCCCTTCGTCGGCGTCCATACCGGCGGCGATATCGGCCAGCCGCTCGGCGCCGCGGGCGATCATCGCGACGTTCAGACCACCGGCGGCGAAACGCTGTACCAGCGCCGCACCGAGCCCGGGGCCAACCCCGACGACCAACGCGCTGCCCCTGCCCATAGCACTGTCTCCGGACGATGCCTTTATGGACAGTTTAGACGGGCAACCCCGCCATCGCCGCCGCCTTCAGGCGTCGCCGTTGCCCAGAACGGCCTGGCGGCGCTCGCGGCCGAAGGTCATCATCCGCCCGAGCGAGATCCGGGCCTGCTCGGCCACGGCCTCGTCCACGAAGATCTCGTTGTCCAGGCGCTCCAGCGCACCAGCGAGGTTGCGCAGGCCGTTCATCGCCATCCACGGGCAGTGGGCACAGCTCTGGCAGGTGGCGCTGCGCCCCGCCGTGGGCGCCTCCATGAGCTCCTTGTCCGGCGCGGCCTCGCGCATCTTGTGAAAGATGCCGTTGTCGGTGGCAACGATGAACCGCGATGCCGACGAGGTCGTGAGCGCCTGCAGCAGCTGCGAGGTCGAGCCGACGACGTCCGCCTGCTCCACCACCGAGCGCGGCGATTCCGGGTGTACCAGCACCGGCGCATCGGGGTAGCGCGCGCGCAGCTGTTCGAGCTCGCTACCCTTGAACTCCTCGTGGACGATGCAAGCCCCGTCCCACAGGAGCATGTCCGCGCCGGTCTCGCGGCGGATGTAATCGCCGAGGTGGCGGTCCGGCCCCCAGAGGATCGGCTCGCCGCGCGCGTGGAGGTGCCGGATGACGTCCACCGCAATGCTGGAGGTCACGACCCAGTCCGCACGCGCCTTCACCGCCGCGCTGGTGTTGGCGTAGACCACCACCGTGCGCTCCGGGTGGGCGTCGCAGAAGGCGGCGAACTCGTCCGGCGGGCAGCCCTCGTCCAGCGAACAGGTCGCCTCCAGCTCGGGCATGATCACGCGCTTGTCCGGGGTGAGGATCTTGGCGGTCTCACCCATGAAGCGCACGCCCGCCACCACCAGGGTCGAGGCAGGGTGATCCGCGCCGAAGCGCGCCATGTCCAGGGAGTCCGAGACGTGGCCGCCGGTCTCGTCCGCCAGGGCCTGGATCTCCGGGGCCGTGTAGTAGTGCGCCACGAGCACCGCGTCGCGGGCCTCGAGCAGCTCGCGAATGCGTGCCCGCAGGGTATCGGCCTCACCGGCGCGCAGGGTCTCGTCCGCGCTGAAGGCCTCGGCCCGCAGGTGTGTGCCGGTGCGTGCCGGCTCGGCGTTGTTCATCGCCAGTCCTCCCCACACCGGGACGCACCCGGTGTCACTTGATGATCTCGACCCGGCCCGGTGTCCGGCGCCGGTACAGCCGCGCAGGGCGGTGATTGCCCGCGCGGTAGGTCTCGCCGGTGGGCTCGACGCACTCCAGCGCACCAATGCGCTTGCGAAAGTTGCGCTTGTCCAGCGGTTCGCCGCCGATGACCTCGTAAACGCCCTGCAGGTGGCTGAGGGTAAAACGCTCCGGCATCAGCTCCAGGGCGATGGTGGAATAGGCGAGCTTGGCCGACAGCCGGCGGTGCGCCATGGCCACCATCTCCGCGTGATCGAAGGCGAGCGGCGGGAGCGCGTCCACCGCGTGCCAGGCGGCGTCCGGCCCGTCCGGCAGCCCCGCCGCCACGCTCGCCGGCACCAGCGCGAAGTACGCCACCGCCACCACCCGCCCGCGGGGATCGCGTCCGGGACGGCCGAAGGTGTAGAGCTGCTCGCGGTAGACACGGTCCAGTCCCACGTCGCCGCCGAGCACCCGCTGGGCCCCCTCCTCCGGGGACTCATCGTCGCGAAGCAGCGTGCCGGGCAGCGCCAGGCTGCCGGCAAACGGCGTGCGGTGCCGGCGCTGCAGGCGCACCCGCAACGCGTCGTCGCCGACACTGAAGACCACCACATCCGCGGACACCCCCAGCCAGCCGGCCGGGCACACCGCCTCCGCCTCGCGCACCGTCGTGTCCCTCCACGTACAGGAGCCTCCAACTTAGTGTCGAATCAACACTATGTCAATTCGGTTGCACCCGCCCTCACCGGTACCGCCGCACCGCCGGAGCGCACGAAAACGAGAAGACACCATCACCGGATGCGAGGATATGCGCCCTGCCCGGGGTAGACACGGCCGCTGCCATGGGAACGGCGGTCATGGCGCATCACGATCAGGGCGACGCCCGGATGAAGGGCCATCGGCCGCCGCAGAGGCAACCCCGACACCATGGACCGGGGCCTCTATCGATCGTGGCCAGAAAGGGCGTGCCGCCTGTGTACGACGAAGATGACGCGATCAATGCCGTGGGAACGTCCCTGCGGCCGGTGCCCCTACCCCTGCCCGACGGCACCGCCGAAGGGATGGCCCTTCAGCCACTCGCAGGTCTCGGCGATGGTCGTGGGGATATCGCGCATGGCCACACCCAGGCTGTCGCGGCGGGTGAAATCGAAGCGTGTCGGCGCTTCGGGCTCGCCGTCGAGCGGCGCAGGCAGCCCGGACGCCGGCACATGCCGGGCGAACTCCGCATAGAGGTCACGCCACGACCAGCTGTCGTACACGGCGAAATAGCGGCCCTGCGCCCGCGGATCCTCGTAAGCGGCGAGGAACAGCGCGGCCACGTCGGCCACGTGGGAAACGGACATGGACCCCGCCGGCACGGACTGATGCCAGCCCTGCTCACCGCGGCTCAGCCGCACGAGGAGGCTGTGACTGCCGTTCTCGAGGTGCCGGGGCAGGACCACCGGCCCGAGCATCATGGTCGGCAGGAGGATGCACAGCCGCTGGCCGTGGCCCTCGCAGAACTCGCGGACCGCGCGCTCCATCACGATCTTCTCGGCGGCGGTGAACTTTCCCGCCGCGATCTGCCGCTCCGGATCCGAGACGGCGTTCGCCTCGGTCTTCACCGCGACGGGTTCGGGCGGGTTGGTGCTCGAGGTCGAGGAGCACAGGATGACGTTGCCGACCCCCTGGCGGTCGGTGGCGCGCAGGACGTTAAGGCATCCCTCCTCGACGGGTCGGACGATCTCGTCGTAGCCCCGCTGGCGGTCGAGCCCGCTCGCCGGCGTGCCGTCCTGCGCCCGATAGATCGGCGGGAGGCAGGCGATGAACACCGCATCGGCCCCCTCGAGCGCGGCATCGAAGCTCGTGCTGTCCCCGGCGTCCGCGGAGAACAGCGTAAGCCGCTCCCCGGCCCCCGGCAATGCCATGAGATAGCGGCGTTTATCGTCGTCGCCGGCATCGCGCATCGTGCCGTTGACGTGATAGCCCCGTTCGAGTGCCGCCTTGACGATATTGGAGCCGACCAGGCCGCTGGCTCCCGCCACGCAGAGTGTTTTCCGGCTAGTCATGTCGAATTCCGATCCGTTCTGGATGATGTGCAGGCTGAAGCCGTGACCTCCGCCCCGGCACCCCGGGCTCGCGGGGCCGTGCCCGCCGCGGATCCGCTCCAGAAAGGCGCCTGCCGTGGGGCCGGCGCAGGCACGGTCCGTGGCGGGTCACGGGAAGACCGCCCATCAGGCGGACAGCTGGTCGCCGACCGGCAGCCGGCGGATGCGCCTGCCTGTCGCGGCGTGGATCGCATTGCACAGTGCCGGCGCCACCGGCGGGAGCCCGGGCTCTCCGACGCCGCCGATCGCGGCCTCGCTGTCGGGGTTGATCAGATGCACACGCGTCTCGCGAGGCGCCCTGTCGATGCGGGGGACCAGGTACTGGTGGAAGTTGTCCTGCTGGACCCGTCCCTCGCTGAAGGTGATCTCGCTCTGCATCGCGATACCGATACCCATGACGCAGGCCCCCTCGAGCTGTGCCCGTATGCGCTCGGGATTGACCTGGGGACCGCAGTCGAAGGCGATGTCGGCACTGTGGATGATGAGGCCGCCGCCGTCGCCGAGCTCCACGTCGAACACTACCGCCGTGTACGAGACGAAGCTGTTGTGCACGGCCAGTCCCAGTCCCCTGCCCTTCGGCAGGTCGCGCCCCCACCCGGCCTCGGCCGTGGCCTTCTCGATGACGGCGCGCATCCGGCCGATATCGATGGGGTAACGCTCGGGGTTCTCGCCGTAGTTCCACGGATCGCCGAAGGTCCGGGGGTCGATCTCGCGGGAGGGCCCCAGCAGCTCGAGCAGATAGTCCCGGTGATCACGCCCGGCGGCCTCGGCGAGCTCCGCGGCGAAGCTCTGGATGGCAAAGGCGTGGGGCAGGTTGTAGACGGACCGGAACCAGCCGATTCGCACGTGTGCCGGCGCCTCGGGATTCTCCAGGCGGATGGCCGGGATATCGAAGGGCATGGTGTTGAACCCCTGCCCCAGCTCGAACGGGGCGATGTGCTCCGGGTCGGGGGCGAACAGCGAGCCGATGCTCGGCGACAGGGTTCGGTGGCGCCAGCCGAGTGCCCGACCGTCCGCATCCAGGCCCGCCTCCAGGCGGTCGACGGAGACCGCGTGGAAATACGTGTGGTGGAGGTCGTCGTCCCGTGTCCACTGCACGCGTACCGGTCGGCCGTCGAACGCCTTTGTCAGGCTGGCGGCCTCCTGGGCGAAGTCCGGCTTGGATTTGCGCCCGAAACCACCGCCGAGCAGCGTCACGTTGACCGTGACGTCCTCCGGCTCGAGCCCGAGCCGCTTGGCCACCCCGGAGCGGGTGGCGCCCGGGTTCTGTACCGGGGCCCAGACCTCGGCGCGGCCGTTCACGATGCGCGCCACCGCCACCGGCGGCTCCATCGGCGCCTGTGCCATGTGCGGCATGTAGTAGGTGGCGCTCACGCGCTCCGCGGCATCCGCCAGGGCGCTTTCGATATCCCCCTCGTCACGGATCACCTTGCCCGGCGCGCGGGCGGTCTGCTGCAGCTGCTTGCGGTAGGCCTCCGAGTCATAGGCGGCGTTATCGCCGGCGCTCTCGAGGTTCCAGTCGATCTTCAGCGCCTTGCGCCCCTGGATCGCCGCCCAGGTGTTCTCGGCGACCACGGCGACACCGCCCAATGGCTTGAAGCCCGCCGGCTGACCGGTGCCGTCGATCTCCACCGTCCGCAAGACGCCGGGGACCTTTAGCGCCTCGCCGTCGTCGACGCTGCGCAGCATGGCGCCGTAGACCGGCGGCCGCGCCACGACGGCATACAGCATGTCCTCGAACACGACATCGGCGCCGTAGACGGCCTGCCCGGTGACGATATCCTCGCCGTCGATCGCCTTCGGGCGCACGACACTGCCCCGCTTCACGTCGTAGGCGGGACCGGCATCCTCGCCGATGTAGCGCCACTCGGACTGCGGCTTGAGCTCGAGACGCTCCCGCGGCGGCACCGACAGCTCCCGGGCCGCGGCGGCCAGATCCCCGAAACCGAGCTCCCGGCCACTGGCAGCGTGGACCACGGCGTGCACCCGGGCATGGCACTCGGAGGCCGGCACGCCCCAGCGCTCGGCAGCGGCGCGCTCCAGCATCATCCTCGCGGCCGCGCCGGCGCGACGTATCGGCGCGAACCAGTGGCGCATGCTGCGCGAGCCGTCCGTGTTCTGGTTACCGTACTTCTCCTGGTCCGCCGGTGCCTGCTCGACACGCACGCGGTCCCAGTCGGCACCGAGCTCGTCGGCGGCCACCATCACGAGGCTGGTGCGTATGCCCTGCCCCATTTCGGCACGATGGTTGGTGACCGTGACCGTGCCGTCCGCGTCGATGCGGATGAACACGTTCGGGTCGTCGACCCAGCCATGGGGCATGGCGTCGGCGCCATACTCCTTCTCCTCCTCGCCGAGCGCGAGGTCCCAGCGGGCCGCGAGCACCAGGGCGCTCCCGGCGGCCAATCCCTTGAGAAAGTGACGGCGGCTGACGTTGGCGAGCAGCAGATCGTCCACCGGGGTGTTCATGCCTCGTCCTCCTGCGTTGCCGCGGCCCTGTGGATGGCCTGGCGGATGCGGGCGTAGGTGCCACAACGGCAGATGTTGCCGCTCATGGCCTGGTTGATCTGCTCGTCATCCGGTGCCGGGTTGTCCCGGAGAAGTGCGGTGGCACTCATGATCTGGCCGGCCTGGCAGTAGCCGCACTGGGCGACGCCGAGATCGAGCCAGGCCTGCTGGACACGCCGGCCCACCGCATCCTCGCTCATGGCCTCGATGGTCGTGACGGCCTTGCCTTCGGCCTGGGAGACCGGTGTGACACAGGAGCGAACCGGTTCGCCGTCGAGATGGACGGTGCAGGTGCCGCACAGCGACATCCCGCAGCCGTACTTCGTGCCCGTCAGGCGACTGACGTCACGCAGATACCAGAGCAGCGGGGTCTGGGGGTCACCGTCGAAGCGGTGGGTCTTTCCATTGACGGTAAAGGTACTCATGGTCGTTCCTCACGATTCAGTGCGGGCATGTCATGCCGGCCCCGCTAACCGTGTTTGCCTTTGATCGAGTGTGGATATGGGAGACGCGCGAAACGGACCATCGCGCGCGGCCGAGCCAGTGGTCACGCTCCCGCCCACCCGGCGGCGGATGCACGGCGTGTCCCCGGCCGGGCCCCGGAGGACGGCCCTGCAAAAGTCGCCATAGGCACGGTGCCCGGGAACCGGACACCGTGCAGATTGCATAGAAGGCGCTACCGGACGTCTTTCATTCCCCTTTCCGCGATTCGAAAACGTCCCGGGCAACGGGCAGCGCCGAGAAGACATTGGGCCAACCGGCGTAGAACGCCAGGTGCGAGAGCATCGCCGAGGCCTCGTCCTTGGTGAGGCCGTTATCCATCGCGCGGTTGAGATGGAACGGGATCTGCTCCACATGGCCGGCGGCGATCAGCGCGGACACCGTGACGAGACTGCGCTCGCGTGGCTCGAGCGCCGGGCGCAGCCACAGGTCACGGAAGAGGAGCTCCTCGGTATTGTCCACCACGCCCTGGGACACATCGCCATAACGCTTCTGCACGTAGGCCTGGCGTTCCGCCTCCGCCTCCTTGTCGAGGGGGAGCATCTCCTGCGGCGCCGCAGCCGGGAGCTCGTCACGGGAGATACCGCGCTGCTCGTACACCGCCGCCGCCGCATCGACGGCGGTCATGGCGTTCTGCCACCCCGCATAAAAGGCGAGATGCGTGATGGTCTCGGAGATCGCCGCGGGGCTGACGCCGTTGTCGAGGGCGACACGGATGTAGTTCGGCAGGTCCTCGCCCTGGTTACGGGCGATGAGCGCCGCCACCGTGACGAGGGACCGGTCCCGTTTCGATAGCGCATCGTCCTGCCACTCACGCCCGAGCAGGTCGTCCCTGGTATAGCGCTCCAGGGCCGGGGCAACACTGGAGAGCTTCCCGGTATCGACGTCGACGCCCGGCTGCGCCATGGCGGCCGGTGCGGCGAGAGACAGGGTGAACGCGGCGAATACGGCTGCTCGCATGGCTCGTTCCTCAGTGGCTACTGAATACCGCGGTTGGGAAACCCGGTGGCAATCACACCGTCCGAGGACCGTAACTGCCTGCCGCCGTTGGATTAACCAGCCCGGCTCCATAGGAGCCATGAGTCGCACTCATCAATACGGGGAAGCGCTCCCCCTCTTGCCGGCGGGGTGAGAGCCGCGTCAGCGAACCGCCGGATTCACCCGGGTCGGTACGGCCCCCATTGCGGGGCCGTCCAGCGACGGGCTCATTCCCCGTGACGCATCGCCTCGAGGATGACGTTGAAGGCCGGCGAGGACCGCCGGCGGTGTGGATAGTAGAGGTAGTAACCGGGGAACGGCGGACTCCAGTCCTCCAGCACCGGCACCAGCCTACCCTCGTCGATATGCTCGCGCACGAGGCCCTCGGGTACGTAGCCGATCCCGTAACCCTCGAGCGCCGCGTCAACAATCGGGCCGATGGTATTAAAGGTCAGCTGCCCGTTCACCCGGACATGGAGCTCCCGCCCGTCCTTCTCGAACTCCCAGGCATAGATGGAACCGTGCGTGGGCAAACGCAGGTTGATGCAGCAGTGGTCCGTGAGGTCCCGCGGCACCCGGGGCAGCTCCCGCCCCTCGAAATAGGACGGCGCCCCCACGGCGAGCATGCGGAAATCCGGTCCAACCCGCACGGCGATCATCCCTTCCGACACCTGCTCCCCGAGGCGCACGCCCGCGTCGAACTTCTCCGCCACGACGTCGGTGAGGGCGTAGTCCGTGACCACCTCGACATTGATATCCGGATAGTGCTTCAGCACCGGCGCCAGCTTCGGCCAGATGACGGTGTCCGCCGCGTGATCGGTCGCGGTGATCCGTATCGTCCCGGCCGGTCGGTCCCGCATCTCGACCAGGGCCTCCAGCTCGTTCTCGATCTCCGCGAAGTGGGGGGCGATGCGCTCGAGTACACGCTCGCCTTCCGTCGTGGGGCTGACCCGGCGCGTGGTGCGCATCAGCAGGCGGATGCCGAGGCGCTCCTCCAGGCCCCGCACGGCGTGGCTCAGGGCAGACTGCGAGACGCCGATCTGCGCCGCGGCACGGGTGAAGCTTCCCACGCGAGCCACGACGACGAAGGACATCAGGTCGACAACATTCTCTCTCAGCATTGATGAACCTTCCTCATTAATCCTTTCTGATTATAGGGGGTTTTCCCGGGACCGCGGGGTGCTACTTTCCCGGCCAGGCAAATCGGCGATCGGAGGCACCCATGAAGATCGGGATACTCGGCTCGGGTTTGATGGGCGGGACGCTCGGGACCATCTGGGCAATGGCGGGGCACGAGGTGACGTTCAGCTACGCGCGAACCCCGGGGAAGCTCGATCGCCTTGCCCGGGGGGCCGGTGCGCGGACCGGAACACCGGCGGAGGCCGTGCAGACCGCCGATGCGGTCCTGCTCGCGGTGCACTGGTCGCGGGTGGAGGACGTGGTCTCCCGGGCCGGGGACATGGATAACACCATCGTACTCAACTGCTGTGTCCCCCTCGACCGCCAGAACCGCGACCTCGTGGTCGGGACGACGACGTCGGGGGCGGAGGAACTGGCACGCCTGCGACCCGACGTGCGCTTCGTTTCCACGTTCAACACCAGCCCGAGCGAGGCGTTGTTCAACGTCTTCAGCGCCCGTGACGAGTCACCCCGCCCCCATCTTCTCTACTACGGCGACGACGCGGACGCCAAAGCGGTAGCCGGGCGGCTCATCGCGGACGTCGGCTACGAGCCGCTGGATGCCGGCCCGCTCCGAACCGCACGCTTCGTCGAGCCCTTCGCGATGGTCACCGCCGAGCTCGCCTACGCCCAGCCGGGCGGCCCGGAACTCGTGTACCGCTTCGACCGGATTCACCGGCACAGCGAATGAGCTAATGAGTGGTGCTCATGACTCCAAGAAACGTACCCCCGTTTATTCGCATCACCCGGCGGACTACGGTTTCCCTCGTAGTCATAGCGCCTGACGTGGATTCGCAAGGCCACTGAATCGCTGCCGACGTGAATAACCCTGCCCGCAACCCGGGCGATGAGCAACCCGAGACAGCAAGGATCCATGCGCCCGAAGATTACCTGCCACATGATTACCTCTCTCGACGGCCGTCTCTGCCCGGAGCGATGGAGCGATCCGGTGGGCAGTCGCGTCATGGACCTCATCGACGCGCATTACGACACCGCCGCCAAGCGGCTTGGTGGCGAGGGCTGGATCGTCGGGCGCCGGACGATGACCGACTACGTCGATCAGAACCAGAGCCCCCCGCTCCTGGAGCCCCCCAGGGAGCGCCCGGCTTACTTCCAGGAACGCGCCGGCCGGGACGTCGCGGTGGCCATCGATCCCTCGGGACGCCTGCGCTTCGACCAGGGCGAGGTCGACGGGGATCACGCGGTGGTGGTGCTCTCGCAGCGGGTCCCGGACGAGCACCTCGAGCGGCTCCGGGAAGCGGGCGTCTCCTATGTGTTCGCCGGCCCCCACGGCGACGACCTCGCCGAGGCGATGGAGATACTGGGTGACGCCTTCGGAATCGGCCATCTCGTCCTCGAAGGCGGCGGGGCGACCAACGGCGCGTTCCTGTCGGCTGGCCTCATCGACGAGGTGAGCACGCTGATCTGCCCGGCGATCGACGGGCTCGCCGGCATTCCGGCCATATTCGAACACTCGGACCCGTCGGGCAGGGCGCCGTCGGAGGGGCAACACCTGCGCCTGCTCTCCTGCCAGACCCTGTCGGGCGGCGTGATCTGGCTGCGACACGAGATCGCGCACGGCTGACCCGGAACGGCACCGCACCGGGCGGCGGCCACCGCCTCGGCGACGACCGTGCCACGGGCGTATCGCGATCCGCACGGGTGTACACGCACCGACACTCGGAGTGACAAGGGAGCCTGTCCATGAAGACCTCCACCCTGACGCTGACCGCGATCCTGACCCTGGCCTGTGCCGGGCGCGCCCTCGCCGAGGGCATGCAGGTCTCCAGGAACGGTAGCCGCGAGGGCTTTATCGGCTCGGGCGAGCACTTCACCGGGACCGCCTACGTGGAACCGCTGTTCGCGGCCAACGATCCGTTCCGGTCCAACGGCGGCGAGGTCACCTTCCTGCCCGGCGCCCGTTCGAACTGGCACACCCACCCCGCCGGGCAGGTGATCATCGTGACCGGCGGTACCGGCTGGGTCCAGGAGGAAGGCGGCAGAAAGGTCGTCATGCAGGCGGGAGACGTCATCTGGACACCACCGGGCGTGAGGCACTGGCACGGCGCGACCGACACGACCGCGGTCACGCACATCGCCGTCCAGCAGTTCAAGGACGGCGAGAACGTCATCTGGGGCGAGCCGGTCAGCGACGAACAGTACGCCGGCGGCACGGAATAGCCCTTCCCGGCCCCGCCGTTGGGGGCCGGTCTCGAACAGCAACGCGGAGGTTCCGAATGAACCACGATTTCACCGGAAAAGTCGCGCTGGTCACCGGCGCCGCGTCCGGCATGGGGCTGGCGACGGCCAGGGCATTCGCGAATGCGGGGGCCTCGGTCACGCTGGCGGATATCGACGGCGCGGGCGTGAGCGCCGCGGCCGAGGAGCTCGCCGAAGGCGGCGCACGGACGCTCGCGGTGACCTGCGACGTGACCCGGGAGAGCGCCGTCCGGGAAATGGTTGAGCGGACCGTCGCGACCTTCGGCCGCCTGGATGCCGCCTTCAACAACGCCGGCGTGCAATCCATCGCCACCGAGACCGCCGATCTGGAAGGCGAGGAGTTCGACCGGGTACTCGGCATCAACCTGCGCGGCCTGTGGTCGTGCATGAAGTACGAGCTGACCCAGATGCGCAGCCAGGGCAGCGGCGCCATCGTCAACTGCTCCTCGCTCGGCGGCCTGGTCGGTGTCCCCGGCCGCGGCGCCTACCACGCCGCGAAGCACGGCGTGCTCGGACTCACCAAGAGCGCGGCGCTGGAATACGCGGACCGCGGGATCCGCATCAACGCGGTATGCCCCGGCATTATCGACACGCCCATGGTCGCCGGCATGAAAGACACGGAGACCGAGGCCATGGACACCCTGATGGAACAGGTCCCGGCCCGGCGCCTGGGCACGGCGGACGAGATCGCCGAGCCGGTGCTCTGGCTCTGCGGTCCGGGATCGAGCTTCGTCGTCGGCCACGCCCTGGCAGTCGACGGCGGCTATACCGCCCGGTGAACGGGGCACGGGAGACGCGCCGGCGCTGAACGGTCAAGGTCCGCGACGCACCCACAGTCCATGAGCACGCGGGACCCCCGCGGGAGAAAGGAGATCGACATGGATCATTTCAAGCACATATCGAGAAGGGATTTTCTCCGGAACTCCGCACTCGCCGGCGGCGGTGCGCTACTGACCGGTTCGGGCGCCGTCCTCGCCCAGAACGGCACGGGCGGCGGCGAACGGCACGGCGATCAGGCGCAGCCCGTCGGCGCCAAGGGGTACGCCGCCCGCGACGAATCGGGCCCGCTGAGCCCCTGGACGTTCCAGCGCAGGGCGCTGCGGGCGCGCGACATCCTGGTCGACATCCAGTACTGCGGGGTGTGCCACTCGGATATCCACCAGATCCGGGGCGACTGGGGTCCCCAGCAGTATCCCCAGGTCCCCGGCCACGAGATGACCGGCACGGTCGCGGCCGTCGGCGAACGGGTCACCCGCTTCCAGGTGGGGGACCGTATCGGCGTCGGCACGATGGTCGGCCACCGCGGCGACGGGGCGTGCAAGTACGGCGAAGAGCAGTACTGCCCGGACACGCTGTACACGTACGGCTACCCCGACCCGCTCGCCCCGACGGGGATCACCCAGGGCGGCTACGCCAACAACATCATCGTCGAGGAAGACTACGCGATCCGGATTCCCGAGGGGATCAGTCTCCAGCACGCGGCCCCGCTGCTGTGTGCCGGGATCACCACGTACACCCCCCTCCTCAACTATTCCGTGCGCAAGGGGGACCGGGTGGGTGTTGCCGGCATCGGCGGCCTCGGCCACCTGGCCGTGAAGCTGGCCGTCTCCAGGGGCGCGGAGGTCTACGCATTCACCACCTCCGAGAGCAAGGTCGAGGACATCCGTGCCTTCGGCGCGAAGGAGGCGGTGGTCGTGGAATCAGCCGAATCGCTCCGCCCCTACTACAACACGCTGGACACCATGATCTCGACGATCCCGGCCGCCTACGAAGTCGGCGCCTACATTCCCCTGGTGCGCGCGCACGGCACGTACACGCAGGTGGGCGCACCCGGCGAGGCACTGTCCTTCGATCAGATGGTGTTCCTCTTCAACAGGGTCACTTACGAGGGCTCGCTCACCGGGGGCATCCCCCAGACCCAGGCGCTCGTGGACTACTGCGCCGAGAACGGGATTCACCCGGAGATCGAGGTCATCCAGGCGAACAAGGTGAACGACGCGTGGTCGGACGTCCTGGACAAGGCGGCGCGATACCGCTACGTGATCGATGCGACGACCATCTAGGGACGCCGCATCCGGTCCGCCCCCCGGGGAACGGGCGTGCCCGTCCCCCGGGGCAGATACAACGGCGGGTCGGCCCGCCCCGCCCTGATCGGTGATGGCGGCCATTCGGCATGTTGAGGGCCCTGGACCGACGATTCCTGCGCACCGCGATCGGCGGCGTCGCCCTGCTCGGGGCGTGCGTTGCGTACGCCGGGAACACGCGATCCGAACCGACGGAGGACACCATGAGGATACGCATCACGGTGGAGGACACGGAGCTGGTGGCACGCCTGGAAGACACGCCGGCGGCCCGCGACTTCGCCGCCATGCTGCCCCTCGAGCTCACCCTCGAGGACTTCCATGCGACCGAGAAGATCGCGGACCTGCCGTCCCGGCTGTCGACGGAGGGCGCCCCCAAGGGGGTGGACCCCGACGTGGGCGACGTCACCTACTACGCCCCGTGGGGCAACCTGGCCCTGTTCTACCGCGATTTCGGCTACGCGAACGGACTGGTCCGGCTCGGCCGGATCGAGGGGGACGTGAGCGCGCTCGAGGCCAGGGGAGCGCTGCGGACCCGCATCGAGCTGATCGATCCCCCGCAGTGAACGCGGCCGACCCGCGCGGTACGGCCTTCCCGTCCGATTACCGGGACACCCGGCAGCGGAACCCGGTTCGCACGGCGCCGTCCTGATGACGGCACCCCGTAACCCTGCCCCCATCGGGGGCCCCCTACCAGAGGAGCAAATACCATGCACGACATCCATCGAGCCGGATCACGGCCCTCCAGCGCCGGCCCCGCCGACTACTTCAGTGGCACCGTGCGCATCGACCCGCTCTTCCAGTCGGCCGAGCCGGCACGCGCCTCCGGTGCAAGCGTGACCTTCGAGCCCGGCGCGCGCACCGCGTGGCATACCCACCCCCTCGGCCAGAACCTGATCGTCACGTCCGGCTGCGGCGTCGTGAAGTGCGAGGGAGAACCGGCAAGGATCATCCGTCCCGGTGACGTGATCCAGTGCCCGCCGAACGAGAAGCACTGGCACGGCGCCATGCCCGGCACCGCCATGACCCATATCGCTATCCAGGAGTCGCTCGACGGCACGCCCGTCCACTGGCTGGAGAAGGTCACCGACGAGGACTACGACGCCGCGGTCGCGTCGGCGGAGTAAGGGCCTTGTCGCTCGGCCCCCATTTCAACCGAGGACACCTCCCATGAAGGGACCGATGCTGACACTGGGCAATGGACTCGGGATGCCGGCCTTCGGGCTCGGCGTCTTCCAGTCCGGCCCGGCGGAGACCGTCGAGGCGGTCAGGACCGCACTGGCGGACGGCTACCGCCTGATCGACACCGCCACCCGGTACATGAACGAGGCGCAGGTCGGCCAGGGCATCCGCGAGAGCGGCGTGCCCCGGGACGACCTCTTCGTCCAGACGAAGCTCTGGATCAGCGACTACGACTACGACCGGGCCCTGCGGTCGTTCGACCGCTCGATGGAGGAGCTCGGCCTGGAGACGCTCGATCTCTATTTCCTGCACTGGCCGGTGCCGAAACACTTCGAGCGCACCCTCGAAAGCTGGAAAGCGGCAGTGAGGCTGCTGGAGGAGGGCCGGGTCAGGGCGATCGGCGTATGCAATGCCTCGCCCGACGATATCCGGCGGCTCACCGAGGCGAGCGGCGTCACACCGGCGGTCAACCAGGTCGAGCTGCATCCGTATCTGGCCCAGCCGGAACTCCGGAAGGCGAACCGCGAGATGGGGGTCGTCACCCAGGCGTGGTCGCCGATCGGCGGCATCAAACGCTACCTGGGTGAGGCGGCGGCGACGGGCGACCCGCTTCGGGACCCCGTCGTCGTCTCGCTGGCCGAGCGGTACGGCAAGACCCCGGCCCAGATCGTGCTGCGCTGGCACATCGAGCTCGGCAACTCGGTCATCCCGAAGTCGGTCCGTGCCGGCCGCATCCACGAGAACGGCGACATCTTCGACTTCTCGCTGACACGTGACGAGGTCGCCGCGATCGAGGCCCTCGACCGGGGCGAGAGAGGCGGCCCCGACCCCGCCGAGGTCACGCCGGAGACGTTCGGCAGCGGGGACTGATCCGGGCCCTGACGGGCGACACCCGGGTGACCGCAGGGCCCCGCAGTGACGCGGGTGCCCCGCGCCGCCCCCCCGGCCGCGGGGGAACGGACAGGGTTATTGGCGGCCCCGGGATGGCCGTCACACCGGGACATTCTCTTCACGCAACGGAGTGGCACGACCATGCACAAACGCAGACTTGGAAGCAGGGGACCGGAGGTCTCGGCCATCGGGCTGGGCTGCATGAGCGTATCCGGCGCCTATGGCGAAACGCCGGACAGGCAGGACATGGTCCGCCTCATCCGCACGGCCGTGGAGCGCGGCGTCACCTTCTTCGATACCGCGGAAATCTACGGCCCCTTCCGCAGTGAGGAGATCGTCGGCGAGGCGCTGGCGCCGTTCCGTGACCAGGTGGTGATCGCGACCAAGTTCGGCTGGAACATCGACCCCGACACCGGCGATGTCCTCGGCGGCCTCAACAGCCGCCCGCAGCAGATCCGGCGGGCCACCGAGGGGATGCTGAAACGTCTGGGAACGGAGTGCATCGACCTCCTCTACCAGCACCGGGTCGACCCCGAGGTGCCCATGCCGGAGGTCGCAGGCACGGTGAAAGAGCTGATCGACGAGGGCAAGGTCAGGCACTTCGGCCTGTCCGAGGCCGGCGTGCGTTCGATCCGCGAGGCGCATGCGGTTCAGCCCGTCACCGCGCTGCAGAGCGAATACTCGCTGTGGACGCGGGACCCGGAGGCCGAGATCCTCCCCCTGCTGGAAGAACTCGGGATCGGACTCGTGCCGTACAGCCCGCTGGGCAAGGGCTTCCTCACGGGCGGCATCGGCCGGGGGACGCGGTTCGACGGCTCGGACCTGCGTGCCCGCATCCCGCGCTTCGAGCAGCAGAACCTGGAGGCCAACCTGGCGCTGGTCGACGTCCTCCGCCGGATCGCCGAGCGCCGGAACGCCACGCCCGCCCAGATCGCGCTGGCCTGGTTGCTGACCCGCCGGCCGTGGATCGTCCCCATACCGGGCACCACCAGGCCGGCACGCGTGGAAGAGAACGTCGAGGCGACGACGGTGACACTGACCGACGACGATCTCCGCGAGATCGAGGACGCCGACTTCACGGTCCAGGGGGCACGCTATCCGGACGACCTCATGAAGCTCTCCGGCCGGTGACGCGCTCCGCCCTTCCCCGCTCGGGGGACACCGCGACCCGGGACGTCCCCCGAACGGCGGCGCCGGGTCTTCGGCCCTGCGGGGCAGCCCCCCGACACCGGGGCACGCCGTCGACCCACCCGTCACCGAGCCCCTGACCAACACACGAACGCAGCGCGCGCGGGACCGATGGCCCCATGGCCCCGGCCCGCCGGCGCGGAGTGGTGCATGAACGCAGCAACGAACACAGACGCCCCGAGCCCCGGCTCGATCCTGGCCGTCGCGGCCGCCGGCCCCCTGCTGGTGCTCGTGGCGTTCACGCTCCCCCTGACCACGCTGATGAGCACGGCCGGCGCCCTGGGCGTGGGCCCCGGCATCCAGGCCTGGATCATGAGCGGCATGAGCGTCGGGGCCGCCGCCGGCCTGCTGAGCAGCGGCGCCATCGGCGACGACTACGGACGGCGCCGGGTATTCGTCGGCGGGGCCCTGCTACTGGCCATCGCATCGATCCTCGGCGCCCTCGCGCCGACGGCGCTGGTGCTCGTCATCGCCCGTGTCCTGGGGGGACTGGGCGGCGCCGCCATCCTCGCGTGCGGCCTTGGCCTGATCGGTCACACCTTTCCCTCCGGCGCGCCCCGTGCCCGGGCGACCGGGGTCTGGGCCGCCGCGCTCGGGGCCGGTGTGGCGATCGGGCCGCTGCTGTCGGCGGGTCTCGACCACCTGGGCGGCTGGCGCCTCCCCTACGTGTTCACCGCGCTGGCGGCGACCGCGCTCGCCGGGACGGCCCGGCGGGTTCTGCCGGAGTCCCGTGCGCCGGTGCCCCGCCGCATCGACCTGGCCGGCACCCTGCTGCTCGGGGGCGGGATCGCGGCGCTGCTGTCCGCGCTGGTCGAGGGGCGCATGGGCTGGGACCGCCCGCTGGTGGTTGCCCTGCTGGTCCTGGGACTGGTCCTGCTGGCCGGATTCGTGGCGGTCGAACGCCGGATCGAGGGGCCGATGCTCGATATCGCGCTCTTCCGCTGCCCCGATTTCCTCGGCGCGACGACGGCGGCGTTCGCCGCCGGCGCCGGCGTGCTCTCCCTGGTGTCATCCCTGCCGATGCTGCTCGAACGGGCCCTGGGCACCAGCACGCTACTGTCGGCCCTGATGCTGCTCGCCTGGTCGGCGACCAGCGTCGTGACCGCCTTCGGGGTCCGGTGGCTGCCCACGGGGGTGACGCCCCGGACCCAGCTCATCGCCGGCCTCCTCGGCTCCGCCGCGGGACAGCTCGGCCTGATCGGGCTCTCCCTGGACGGGACGCTCACGCGCCTGCTGCCGGCACTGCTGATCGCCGGGGCCGCCTACGGCGTACTCAACGCCGCCCTCGGCCGTCAGGCGGTGGCGAGCGTGCCCGCCGGCAGGACCGCCATGGGCAGCGGCGCCAATAACACCGCGCGTTACCTCGGCTCCGCCGCGGGGCTGGCGCTGGTCACCGTACTCGTCACCCACGCGGGTCCCGGGTCCGGGCCCGCGGGCCTGCTCGCCGGCTGGAATGTCGCGGTGCTGGTGACCGCGGGATTCTCGCTCCTCGGTGCGCTCGTCGTGTTCTTCGCCCACGAACGCCCGGCACCGGAAACCGCGCCCGCAAGGGAAAACACACCGCCGGGAAGCGCATGAGCTTCGCGGCTGACAGGCACAGGAGAAGGCAATGCCGCACGTCGTCGTCAAGCACCGACCAGGCAAGTCGGAACGGCAGAAGACCGAACTCGCCGAGGCCATTACCCGGGATGTCGTGAACCATCTCGACGCCGCCGAAGAGGAGGTGTCAGTCGCCTTCGAGGAGATAACGCCCGGCGACTGGGCCGAGCGGGTCTATCGCCCGGAGATCCGGGACAAGTGGGACCAGGTCTACAGGAAACCCGGTTACGAGATGGAGTGGCCCGTCCTGCGACACCAGGACGGGGGCAACGCGACGCCCCGGCCTCAACGGGCAGACCCCCGATACACCATCAACGCTCTCAGGGAGTAATCATCATGAAGGGAACAATGCTCTATGGCCCTCGTGACGTTCGTTTCGAGGACATGGAATCCCCCAGGATCGTCCACCCCACGGATGCCGTCGTGCGCCTGGCCGTCACGTCCGTGTGCGGCTCGGACCTCTGGCCCTATCGCGGCCTCCAGCCCCTCGACGGACCGTCGCCGATGGGTCACGAGTACTGCGGGGTCGTCGAGGAGGTCGGCAGCGCCGTGACCTCGGTGAAGCCCGGCCAGTTCGTCATCGGCTCGTTCTTCGCCTCGGACAACACCTGTCCCCACTGCCGCCACGGCTACCAGCCCTCCTGTGAGCACGCGGAGTTCGTCGGCGGCGCGCAGGCGGAGCTGCTGCGCGTTCCCCTCGCCGACGGCACGCTCGTCGCCACGCCGGAAACGCCCGCCGACGATCTGCTGCCGAGCCTGCAGGCGGTCTCCGACGTCTTCGGCACCGGCTGGTTCGCGGCGGAGGCGGCGAACGTGCAGCCCGGCTCCACCGCCGCAGTGGTCGGCGACGGCGCGGTCGGCCTGCTCGGCGTGCTCTCGGCCAGGCTCAAGGGCGCCGAGCGGATCATCGCGATGAGCCGTCACGAAAAGCGCCAGCAGCTGGCGAAGGAGTTCGGCGCGACCGATATCGTGACCGAGCGCGGTGAAGAGGGCATCGCCCGCATCAAGGACATGACCGACGGCGTCGGCGCCGACTCGGTGCTGGAGTGCGTCGGCACCCAGGAGTCCATGTCGCAGGCCATCGGCGCGATGCGTCCCGGCGGATTCGTCGGCTACGTCGGCATGCCGCACGGCGTCTCGCTCGAGGGCGAGAAGCTGTTCTTCACCCACGCCCATCTCCACGGCGGGCCGGCACCGGTGCGCAACTTCCTGGACGAGCTGATCCCGCTCATCTGGGACCGGAAGATCGACCCGGGCAAGGTCTTCGACGTGACGATGCCGCTGGACCAGGTCGCCGAGGCCTACAAGGCCATGGACGAGCGGCGTGCGATCAAGGTCCTGCTTCGCCCTTGAGGCACAGGGCATGACCGGCGCTGGCGGGGCACGCCGCGGGGTCCCGTGGCGAGACCGTGTGGCCCCCGCCACCCGGCGGTACTCATTTCCCGGGACCGGGAGGCTGCCTGCGCCAGCCCCCGGCCCCGGCTTCCTGGCAACATGGAGCAACGAGATGCGTGCAGTAGGTTTGAACGAGTACGGCGGTCCGGACGTGCTTCACCTGGTGGAACTCCCCGACCCGGAGCCCGCCCCCGGCGAGGTCCGCGTGAGGGTGCAGGCGGCCGGTATCAATCCCGCCGACGTAATGCTGCGCCAGGGTGATCTCGCCGACCTCTACGCGGGAGTCGATCCACCCTTCGTGCCCGGCATGGATATCGCCGGTGTCATCGACGCCGTCGGCGACGGGGTCGAGGCGGGGTCCGTTCCCGCGGTCGGGGAGAAGGTCGTGGGGATAGTCGACAACCACGGCCGTTACGGCGGATACAGCGAGTACGTGTGCCTGCCCGCGGCCTCCGTCACTCCGGTGCCGGCGGGCACGGACATCCCCGCTGCGGCGGCATTCCTGATGAACGCCCTCACCGCCCGCAACGCCCTGGACACGCTGGACCTGGCACCGGGCTCGACCCTGCTGGTCACCGGCGCGGCGGGGGCGGTCGGCACCTACACCACGGCCCTGGCGAACGACGACGGCCTCCGTATCGTGGCCATCGCCTCGCCGCAGGACGAGGCCTATCTGCGCGACCGGGGGGCCACGGACTTCGTCCCGCGGGGTGAAGACGCCGCGGAGCGTGTGCGCGAGGCGTTCCCCGACGGCGTCGACGCCGTCGTCGACGCGGCGAGCCTCGGCGGGCGGATCGCCCCCGCCGTTCGTGACGGCGGCATGTTCATCATCCTGCGTCCGGCGGAGCAGACGAGCTTCGGCCGCGGCATGACCGTGACGTTCGTCAACGTGCGCGAGCGCGCCACCGACCACGAGGCGATCGCCCGGATCGCCCGGCAGGTCGAAAGCGGTCTGCTGCCCCCGCGGGTGGCAGGGACGTTTCCCGCCGCCGAGGCGAGCGAGGCCCATCGGCGACTCGACGCCGGCGGGGCACGCGGGCGGTTCGTGCTCGAGTTCGACTGAGCGGCGACGCGGAACGAGGAACCGGGGTCGCCGGCTTCGGCGGCACGACGCCGGCCGAAGCCGGCGATCCCGGACGTGAAACCCACCGGAGGTTACTGCAATGACGGCATGGTCAGAAGATGTCCTTCACCGGATCGTCGGGGCCGACGATCTGCACATCGCCCCCTTCCGCGACGACGGCAGGACGTACGGGACCCCGACCTGGATCTGGTCGGTGACCGTCGACGGCGCCCTCTATGTCC
This sequence comes from Arhodomonas sp. KWT2, assembly GCF_041949875.1. Taxonomy (NCBI): domain Bacteria; kingdom Pseudomonadati; phylum Pseudomonadota; class Gammaproteobacteria; order Chromatiales; family Ectothiorhodospiraceae; genus Arhodomonas; species Arhodomonas sp. KWT2. The sequence goes on along the minus strand of NZ_JBHFPQ010000046.1, from coordinate 33,424 downwards.
GCGCCTACAACGGCCGGAACTCCCGCTGGTACCAGGCCGCTGTCGCGCAGAAAGCGGGACGGATCGCCGCCGCGGACATGACGCTGGAGGTCGCGTTCGAGCCCGTCACCGGGGCCGTCAACGACCGCATCGACGACGCCTACCGGGCGAAGTACGGGGCCAGCCCCTACCTCGCAGCGATGATCGGGGATCGTGTCCGCCCGGCAACGGTCAGGATCACGCCGCGCTGAGGCCGGCATCGCGCCTGCCGCCGATCCGCAATCCGAGGGGGCAGACGGGTCCCAGCAGGCGTGGCCGCTTTCGTGAGCACATCGTGGGCTACACGCGCGGGGCGCGTTTGGCCAACGGCAATCAGACCGGTCTATCCGTTACGGCGACCCGACGGCCTGTTCCGGCAAAGCCCGCGGGACTGTGTCCCCTGCCTCCGGGGACAGCGCCTCCGCCAGCGCGGCGTCGAAGGCCGCGGCAAGACCGGAACCGTCCGGTACCCCCCCGAGCTCCCGGCACACCGAGGTCACCGCCTGCGGCCGGCACCGCAGGGTACCGCCGGCCAGCTCGTGGAACCGGTTCACCGCATGGCACAGGGCCTCCGGTTCGCCGTCCAGGAGCACGGAGGCGGTGATCATCACGTAGCCGCCCCTGTCCACCGGGCCCCGCCACACCTGGGCCAGACCGGCGAGCTTGCGCCCGCCCACGGCGATATCCCGGCTCCCGGCACAGAAGGCGTCCGGCACCGTCCCCGTCGCCGCGCCCAGGCCGAGCCGCGCAAGCACGGCAACCACCGGCTCGGCCATGCAACGGTAGAACCGCTCCAGCGACGCCCCCGAGCGCCGCGGCAGGATGCGGGCGAGCTGAACGCTGTGCAGCCCCACGGGAAACGCGCTGCCGCCACTGTCGCGCCCGCACACCGGCCAGCCTTCGGCCGCCAGCCGCTCGCAGGCATCGCCGAAGCCCGGCAGTCCGCGCTCCGCCCCACCGACGACCAGTGCCGGTGCACAGCGCCAGATCAGGGTCGCCGGCGGCCGGTGCCCGGCCCCCACCGCCGCGGCCACGTCGCGCTGCCAGTCGAGGCCCGCCGCGGCCGTGAGTCCGTCGCGCCGGAACGGCCCGGTACTTGGCGACCCCGGCCGGTCCCGACCGGCGCCGCCAAGTACCGCGTCACTGCTCATCGATGCGGCCGATCACCGTGCCCGGACGGACCACACCGTCCTTCGCCACCGTGATCGCCAGCCGCCCGGCCGCCGGCGCGGTGATCTCCATGGTGGCCTTCTCCACCATGATCTCCGCGACCGTCTCACCGGCGTCGACCTCGCTGCCGTCCCGGTAGAGCCAGTTGGCCACCACCCCCTCCGGCGTTATGTCGGCGTCCCAGAGCCCCTCCGGTATGCGTACGTCCGCCATCGTTCAGGCCACCGCCCGGTTCAGGGTCTGCTGCACGGCAGCCCGGATCTTGTCGGCGTCGGGCAGCGCGAACCGTTCCATCGGCCGGCTGTAGGGGATGGGGATATCCGGGCAGGCCACGCGGCGGGGCGCGCTCTTGAGCAGGCCCGGGTCGGTCTCCGCCACCGAGGCGATGATCTCGGCGGTCAGGCCGAAGCTGCGGTAGTCCTCGTCGGCCACCACCAGGCGCCCGGTCTTGCGCACCGACGCCAGTACCGCCTCCCGGTCCAGGGGCACCAGGCTGCGCAGGTCGATGACCTCCGCGTCGACGCCGTCCTTCGCCAGTGCCTCGGCGGCGGCGAGTGCGTGGTGCACCGTCATGCTGATCGCGACGATGGTGACGTCGCCCCCCTCGCGCACCACCCTGGCCTCGCCGAAGGGGATGGCGTAGGGATCCTCGGGCACCTCGGTGGACGCCCCTTCCGGCGCGGCCATCCAGGCCAGGCCCTGCAGCCCCTTGTGGAACATGTAGAGCACCGGAGCGTCATCGCGGATCGCCGAGGTCATCAGTCCCTTGGCGTCGTAGGCGTTCGACGGTGCCACCACCTTCATCCCCGGCAGATGGGCGAACGTGGCGTGCAGCGTCTGCGAGTGCTGGCCGGCGTCGCTGTAGCCGCCTCCGGTCGCGGTCATCAGCACCATCGGCACCTTGCTGTTGCCGCCTGAGAAATAGGTGTTCTTGGCCGCCAGGTTGTAGATGGCGTCCATGCAGACGCCGAAGAAGTCGACGAACATGAGCTCGACGATGGGGCGCATGCCGGCCATGGCCGCGCCCACGCCCGCCCCGATGAAGGCCGTCTCCGAGATCGGGGTGTCGCGCACCCGTTCCTCGCCGAACTCGTCGAGCAGCCCCGTGGTGGAACTGAATATCCCCCCGTAAGGCCCCACGTCCTCGCCCATGACGAAGACCGTGGGGTCGACGCGCATCTCCTGCGCGATCGCTTCCACCATCGCGCGCGAACCTGTCAGTACTCGATTCCTGGACATCTGACCCACCTCCTCGGGTTACGCGAACACGTGCTCCAGCGCGTCCTCGGGCGCCGGCTCCCCGCTCTGGCGCGCGAACTCGAACGCCGCGTCTACCTCGGCCCGGACCCGGGTCAGCGCCTCGTCCGCCTCGGCCTCGGTGACGCCGGCGTTGTCGAGCATGTGCCCGCGCAGCCGATCGATGGGGTCCCGGGCCTTGAGCCGCGCCACCTCGTCCTTCGGCCGGTAGACCTCCGGGTCGCCCTGGAAATGGCCGTAGTAGCGGTAGGTCTGGACCTCGATCAGGGTCGGACCCTCGCCCCGGCGTGCCCGTGCCACGGCCTCGCCGGCGGCATCGAACACGGCCAGCGTGTCGTTGTCGGCCACGTGCACGCCGGGCATGTCGTAGCCCCGGGCGCGCACGCTGTTGTCCGGCACCGCGGTGGACCGGCTCTTCGGCACCGAGATCCCCCAGGCGTTGTCCTCGATGACGAACACGACCGGCAGGCGCCACAGCGACGCCAGGTTGAGCGCCTCGTGGAAGGCGCCCTGGTTGGCAGCGCCGTCGCCCAGGTAGGCCACCGCGACCGCGTCGCTACCCTGCAGCCTGGCGGCCAGGGCCGCGCCGGTGGCGGGACCGGCGCTCTCGCCGATGATGCCGCTGCAGGCGAAGTTCACGGCCGGATCGAACAGGTGCATGTGCCCGCCGCGCCCGCCCGCCAGGCCGTCTCGCCGGCCGTAGATCTCGGCGGTCATCCGGTTGAGGTCCACGCCCTTGGCGATGGCCACGTGGTGGGGGCGGTGGGTCGCCGTCACCGTGTCGCCGGCACGCAGGTGCACGCACACGCCGGCGGCGCAAGGCTCCTGGCCGGCGGCCAGGTGCATCTCGCCGGGCACCAGCCCGGCACCGATGTCGAACTTCGGGGTCTTTCCCTCCATGTAGGCCCTGGCCATCGTGTCCTCGTAATGGCGCGCCTTTGCCATGGCGGCGTACATCCACAGCAGCTGGTCCTTGCTCGGTTCCATTGCCACTCCTCCGGCCGGGGCGATATCCGGGCGTTTCTGCGGTTGACCGGATTTCAGAATAGCGCCGGATTCAGCACACCGGGGTTGACGACGGTCAATACGCGGAACAAAGGGGGGATTGGCGTGGGGAGGGCCGGGGGCTTGTCCGGACGCTTCAGGGTCTCCCGGCACGCCGGCCACTACATTCAACCCGCTGCAAACGCGCGCTTGTACGGGAATCGGCAAAAGCCGAACGGGGGGCGGGTGGTTCAACCCGACTGCCGGGCGCCGGGCGCCGGGCGCGGGCCCGTTCAGGCGCAGCAGATGCACCAGCGCAATGGTGTAGGCGAGCGACCACAGCAGCGAGGCGGCCGTCCACCACGCCGGTAGCGTCAGCCTCAAGACCGCGGCGACACCCACCAGCAGCACCGCGAGCACGATATCGGGCATGAAAGCGGTCTGGCGTTTCATGGCGATTCGGCGCGCCCTCGCCATGACCGTGATCGTGAGCGTGCCCAGCGCCCCCACGGTGACGGCATGCAGCGCGGTCGTCGGCATCGGGCTGCCGGTCACCCAGGCCGCCCCGAGCAGCGCCAGGCCGAGCGCCAGCCAGGCATACCCGGCACCGAGCAGGATCAGGTCATGCCGGTCGAGGCAGCGCCACAGCCGCCAGCGGCCGAGCCGCAGCCCGGCAGTCGCGGCCACCAGCAGCAGGACACCACCGGCGGCCACGTGGGCACCGGGAACCGCCCGGAGCAGCACAGCGATGCCGCCGAGCAGCAGCAACGCCCCCTCCAGCCGGGGCTGTACCCGGGCCGACAGTACAGCCCCCTGCAGCCGCAGGTGTCCGGCTGCGGCCGGCGCGATCAGGCGCCCTCCCATGAAGAGCATGAGTACGGCGAGCAGCACCACCGCCTCTCTCAGGACAACGTGCTCGGGGCCGGACAGTTCTGCGACATCGCTCACCTGCGTCAGCACCGCGGCCAGGGCGATGGCGATCAGAAGCGGCCCGGTTGCGCGGTTCCGCCATTTCTTCGCCGCCCGCATGAACGGCGGTGCCGCGAGCACGACCACGGCCGAGGCGAACAGTCCGTTGGCGAGCAGCGCCACCGTACCCCCGGGTGCAGCCAGGAAGGCGAGACGCCCCGCCAGCCAGAACGTCAGTAGCGCGGCGAGCACCGGCCGCCGGATACGGTTGATGGTGAAACCGGCAACGACGGCGAGGGCGAAGCCGAACAGCATCTCGTGGGCATGGCCCGTGCTCGTGGCGAGCCCCGGCAGCAGGGCGCTGCCGCCGGTCAGCGCATGAACCGACAACGGCACCACGAGCAGGGCATGGGCGGCGGCCAGGGGAAAAAACAGCACCTGCGCCCCGACACGCTGCCCGGACGGGCCGCCTCGGCCGCCCACGCTCATTCCACGCACACGGGCAGCGTGGCGAATCCGGCCGCGGGGAATCCGGCCCGTTCGGACAAACGCTGCGGATCGGGACGGAACCAGGCCGTTCCCTCCAGCAGCGCCTCCAGCATGACCCGAAGCTCCATCCTCGCGAGCGCCGCCCCCGGGCAGACGTGGATGCCGCCACCGTAGAGCAGGTTACCGTCCTGACGGCGGGTGAGGTCGATCCGGTGGGCCTGCTCGAACGCCGCCTCGTCGCGATTCGCCGCGATCCAGTTGATCGACACGGTAGCCCCGGCGGGGATGGTCCGGCCACCCAGCGTGACCCCGCGAGTGGTGCGGCGCCGGTTGGACACCAGCGGGCCATCCACGCGCAGGATCTCCTCGACGGCCGCCGGCACCTGGGTGTGATCACGCCGCAGCAGCGCCTGCAGCGCCTCGTCCGCCGCCAGGTGGTGGACGAGAATGCCCACGGCGGCGGATAGCGTGCCCACCTCGCCCATCGTCCAGTTGCGCAGCACGCTCACCAGCTCGTCGCGTCCGAGGGGCCGGCCGGCGACACGCGCGGCCATGAGCTCACCGGTCACGTCGCCGCCCGGGATTTCCCCGCGGCGGCGCCGGCCGATCATGTCGTCGACGTAGTCCTCGAACTCTTCGGCGATCCCGGCCATGGCGATACGGTCGCGCGCGAGGGTCGCGGCATGATTGCGCGCGGTCCATCGCAGCAGCGACGGGGCCATGGACTCCGGCCAGCCTAGAAAGGCGCACTGGGCGCGCGCGGCGAAGGGTCCGGCGACGTCTTCCATGATCTCCACGGCGCCCTGCGCCGGCACCGCCCCGATACACGAACGGGCCACCGCGGCACACCGCGCCTCGAACGTCGCGACCCGGCCGGGGGAGAGGAGCCGCTCGACGAGCCGTCTGTAGGCCGTGTGCTCCGGCGGGTCCATACCGTTCGGCACGGACAGGTGCCGCGAGACGCGATTGCTGAACACCGCGGTATCGTGGAGGACACGCTCGACATCCTCGTGACGGAAGACACTCCAGGCAGCGAAATCGCTGAACGCCACCGGGCAGCGCTCGCGCATGTCGTCGTAGCGCCCGACCGGATCCCGGGACGTATCCGGGATCGTGGGATCCCAGTCCTGCTCGCAGCACTCACTCATCGCAGCTTCCTTGAACATGTCGCCGACCGGCGGCCGACGCTTTGGGTTATCCGAGCGGCTTCCCACACCTTTGCCAACACCGGGGCGTAGCCACAGGCCGGAAACACGGCCCGGCTACGCATGAAGGCCGGCGAGCCTATCGGCACCGACGTTTTCAGCCGGCATACGACGTGATGTCGGCCACCAGGAGCAGACGATCCACCGAGGACCGTGCTGAACGGCCGGAGACACCTTGTTTGCCATTGAAACTTTCCCCTGGCCACTTTAAGATTCATACAAAATACTTATTTTAAGGCGACGACATGCTCCAGGCAATCAGACGCCGGCGGAACCGGCCGGAAACACCGCCCCCGATCCACGAGGACGATGGCGATACGCTGCACCAACGGATCGCCGCGCTCGAACAGGAGCGGGACACGGCCCTGCGGCGTTGCCGCGAGCTCGACGACGCACTGCAGCTACGCGGTCGCGTCGTACGCGGATTCGACCAGTTCGGCCAGTCCCTCAGCGCCCTGCGCGGCTCGTTCCAGCAGCTTTCCTCCATGCTGAACAGCCGGCGTGCGGACGCGGAGACCACCGCCGGGGAATCGACCACCAGCGGCACGGCAGTCGCGGACCTGGTCGCCCGTCTCACCCACGTCAGCGAAACGATCGGCCAGACCTCGGAGCACGTGGAGACCCTCGACCGCGAGGCTGGTGCGATCCGGGAGCTCGTCGATATCGTTGACGGTGTCTCCCGCCAGACCAATCTGCTGGCCCTCAACGCGAGCATCGAGGCCGCCCGCGCCGGTGCCCACGGCCGGGGGTTCAGCGTCGTCGCCGAGGAGGTACGCAACCTGGCCTCCCGGGCCGGCGAGGCAACCGAACAGATCGGCACCGCCGTGGCGCGGGTACAGGATCGGGTGACGACGACCACGACCGTGACCCGCGACAATGCGGAACAGGTCGCCGCGCTCAGCGACGAGGCACAGCAGGTGCGCGACCGCCTGGCCCACCTGCTGGAACTGGCGCGGGGCACCAGCACGACCCTCGGCTGGGCCGGGTTGCTCGCGGAGGTGGAACTGGCCAACCTTGAAGAGCTGGAGATCAAGCTCACCGTCTACCAGGTCCTCGGCGGCGCGTCCGGGCAGGGAGCGGACGATCTGCCGGACGAGACGCAATGCCCGCTTGGCCAGTGGTACTATGCCGGCGAGGGACGCGCCCTGTTCGGCGACGACCCGGACTTCGGGGCGATCGAGGCACCCCACCGCGAGGTGCACATCCAGGCCAGGGCGGCGGTCGCCGCGTACTGGCGCGGTGACATCGAGGCCGCCGTTACCGCCCTGGAGCGCATGGAGGCGAACAACCTCGACGTGATGGAGCGGTTGCGGCGACTCGTGCGCCGGCGCGTCACCAGCGAATGACCCATGGGCCGGGGATGATGCCCCGGCCGGTGCGTCACGGCACGGCCCGGGGAAGGGCGGACGCCGGGATAACCGGCGGGAGCCCGGAGCCGTGAGCGGGAGACCATGGCCGGCGACGCTACGCCGTGCCGCGCAGGCTTCGCCCGGCATGCCGTGTACGGCCGGCGGCGCGGACTCAGCCGACCGGTGCCGGTCATCCGCCGGGGTCCGGCCTCAGCCGCGTCACCCTTACCATCGCCGGATCGTCGGCATGGTCCACGAGGATGCGGCGCACCCGGTCCTGCCAGGCCGCGGCGAAGGCGGCGTTCTCCGCCGTATCGGCGCGCCCCTGCAGCATGGCCATCAGACGCCCTTTCTGCTGTCCGTCGGCCGGTACCACGCCGGCGTCGAAGCGCACGGCGACGGCTTCGCCGCTGTCGAGGCGCCGGAGGCACACGCCCCCGCCGGCCCCCTCGACGGACGCATCAAAGCGGAGCAGGCCGTTGCGGGCGAACCGCCCGCCGATCCCCTTGAAGCCGCCCTCCGCTGCGGCACCGGTGAGCAGGGTCAGCACCTGGGCGACCACCCCGGTAGTGCCGTCGTCGGCGCGTGCCGGCATGTCCACGGCGACCCCGCCGCGCTCCGGTAACGTGTCCGGGTACAGCGCCGTCAGGGCCGCGCGGCCGGTGAGAAAGGCACCGGCCACCGTGGGACAGGAATGCCCCGCGAGACGGACCGCGTCCGCGTAGCGGTACTCGAGAACACCGTCCTCGCTGGCACCGAGCAGCCCGGCCAGCGGATCCCGGACCCGCACGACCGGCGCCCGGTCAAAGAACACGGGAAATTGCATGGTTACCCCCTGACAGCCGGCAGCCCCGCTTCCGGCGGGGAACGCCGTCACTCCTGCAGCCGCGCGTCCATCGTGATCTCCGCGTTGAACAGCTTCGAGACGGGACAGCCCGCCTTCGCGGCCTCGGCCGCGGCGCTGAAACGCTCCCGGTCCGCACCCGGGATACGCGCCCGGACGTCCAGATGGACCGTGGTGATGGTAAAGCCACTGTCGTCCGGCTCGATGGTCACGGTCGCCGTGGTATCGATTCGTTCCGGCGTGAGGTCGTCCTGCCCCAGCACCATCGACAGGGCCATCGAATAGCAGCCCGCGTGAGCGGCCGCCAGGAGCTCCTCGGGGTTGGTCCCCTCGCCCTGCTCGAAACGGGTACCGAACGAATAGCCGGCACCCGCCACGGTGCCGCTCTGCGTGGAGACGGTACCGCCCCCCTCCTTGAGTCCGCCCTGCCAGACCGCGGTTGCGTTGCGTTTCATGATGCCTCCCGAAAGGCTAGCGGGTGTTGACTGCCCGGCTCCGGCGTCGCGCCGGCGGGCACAGAGATAGCGTTTGAGGTAATAGTAGGCGCCGATCAGGCGAACGCGATGGGCCGGCTCACCGGCGGGGGCCGAACGCCGCACCACCGCACTCCGGTAACACGCCATGGTGCGCTCGGCGAAACACCGCGCCGCATCGTCACCGCGCTCTGTCTCCAGATACCGCAGCCGATCGCGCTCGCATTCCATGCTCGCCACGAGAAGCCGGGCCACGTCCATGGGCTCACCACTCAGCCACCGTTAAAAACCGGCCCCCCGCTCCGGGGCCGCATGTACTCCCCGGGGTCACTCCGGGAGATTATGGAAATCGCCGGCGGCCGTTGGGGCCACCCATAAAAAGTATAATAAATATTTCTTTTTGTGCAACAACGAATGGTGCATGGGCAACCGCAACGGATCTCCCGCCGCGGCACCGGATCCCCACCGTCACGCCGCCGAGGGGGAAACCGTCCGGCGGGCGTTCACCTGCACGTGACACACCGGACGTGACAGGCAGCGTCATTTCACGGGATATTGGGGCCTGGGAAGATGGCTCACGCCCCGCGGCGAAGGCCCGTAAAAAGGTGCGCGGGCGGCGCACCGGGATCCGACCACGACAACACGGGAGGTCAAATTGTCCGTCACCAGCTTCCGGATCACCCCCAACACCGAACCGACCAGCGCCGACGACAGGGCGGCCATTCTCGCGGATCCCGGTTTCGGGCGTTTCTTCACCGATCATATGGTCCACGTACGCTGGACCGCCGCCGGGGGGTGGGAAGCCGGCGAGGTTCGTCCCTACGGGCCGCTGAGCCTGGACCCGGCCACCGCCGCCCTGCACTACGGCCAGACCGTGTTCGAGGGGATCAAGGCCTACCGCCATCCCGACGGCTCCGTGTGGACCTTCCGCCCGGAACGCAACGCCGAGCGCCTGCGCGCATCGGCGCGCCGTCTGGCGCTGCCGGAGCCGGACACCGGGACCTTCCTCGGCGCACTCGAGTCACTGGTCCGCCAGGACGTCGACTGGGTGCCCACACCGCAGCATCACGGCGCGGAGTCCAGCCTGTACCTGCGTCCGTTCATGATCGCCAGCGAGCCCTTTCTCGGCGTGCGGCCCTCACACACGGTGGATTTCCACGTGATCGCCTGCCCCACCGCCGCCTACTTCTCCGGGGGCGTGAAGCCGGTCCGCATCTGGCTGTCGCGCCGTTACACCCGGGCCGCCCCCGGCGGCACCGGCGCGGCCAAGTGCGGCGGCAACTACGCCGCCTCCCTTGCCGCCCAGCAGGAGGCGTCGGCGCACGACTGCGAGCAGGTGGTCTTCCTCGATGCCAGCGAGCACCGCTGGGTCGAGGAGCTCGGCGGCATGAACGTGTGCTTCGTGTTCGACAACGAGCGGCTGGTGACCCCGCCGGTCTCCGGGACCATTCTCGAGGGCGTCACCCGCGCCTCGCTGCTGGAGCTCGCGGCGGACGCCGGCCTGAGCGTCGAGGAGCGCCCGGTGAGCATCAACGAATGGATCGAGGCGGCGGATTCCGGCTCGCTTACGGAGGTCTTCGCCTGCGGGACCGCGGCGGTGGTGACCCCCATCGGCGAGCTGGTCACCGAGGAGCGCACCATCGCCTGCGGCGACAGTGACGGCGGCACCGTCGGCCCGATGCTGCGCCGCGCCCTCCTCGACCTGCAGTACGGCCACCGCCACGATGAGCGCGGCTGGATGACGCGCCTGGCATGACCGGGCCGTGGCCCGCCGCTACGGTGGCGGGCCTCCCGGCACGGCGTCAGCCACCGGCGGCCTCTTTGCCAGTGGTCCGCCTGCGGGGACGCCCGGCGGCCTTGAGGTCCCCGGCCAGTGCCAGCACGCCGATGATCACCGCCCCCTGGACGATGTCCTGCATGCCGGCGGGCAGGCCGGCGATCTGCATGGTCGTGACGATGAGGACCAGCAGCAGTGCCCCGAAGAACGTCCCCAGCGCCGTCGAGCTGCCGCCGTAGATGAGCGTCCCGCCGACCACGACCGCGCCCACGGACTGGAGCAGGTAGGGCTTGCCCATCTCCAGGAAGGCGCCGCCGACGTAGGCCGAGAGCAGCACGCCGGTCACCGCCGCGAGCACGCTGCTGGTGAAGAACGCCAGGAAGATGGTGCGATCGGTCCGGATACCGGCGAGCCCCGCCGCGCGGAGATTCTGCCCCACCGCCATCAGGCTGCGCCCGTACGCCCGCGTGCGCAGCACCCAGGCGGCGAAGGCCACGATCACCAGACTGACCAGCGTTATCACCGGAAAGCCGAGCAGCTTGCCGGTGGTGAGCGTCTTCAGCACCGGATCGACGGCGAACGTCGAGAAGTGCTGGTTGGCGAGCAGAACCGCCGTCGCCATGATGTAGCCGGTGGCGAGTGTCGCAATGATGGCCGGGATGCCGAGGCGCAGGACCAGGAAGGCATTGACCGAGCCGACCACGGCCCCGATGGCGACCACCGCCAGCACCCCGACGGGCACCATCGCCGCCGAGCCCTGGATGATGCTCATGCCGACGAAGGCGCTGAAGGTGACCACGCTGGGGATGGACAGGTCGATGTTGCCCCGGCCAGTGGAGACCACGAACATCTGACCGATGGCCACCATGGTCAGGAACGCCGTCGAGGTCAGGACGCCGCTGAGACTCTGGAGGCTGAAGCTCTCGGCGAACACGCTGAGGATCCCCCACAGCACCACCACACCGATCGCCGACCAGATCCAGCGATTCCCGGCCGCCCAGCTGAAAAACCCGCTCATTCCGCCGTCTCCTTCTGCCCGACCAGCGTCCGCAACGCCAGAATGCCGATCAGCAGCGCCCCCTGGACCGAGGCGTTGTAATCCGTACTGATCCCGATGAAGCCCAGCAGCGCCCCGATCAGCGAGAGCGTGAGCGCGCCGAAGACGACCCCAACCGGGGTGACCGAGCCGCCGACCAGCCGGCAACCGCCGATTACCACCGCGGCGACGCTGAGCAGCGTGAACGAGCCGCTGGCGTTGATATCCGAGGCCGTGTTCACCGCCGTGAGGGAGAGCCCGGCGAACAGGCCGAACACGCCGGCGACGACGTAGCGCGCGACGGTGTAGGTGAACGCCGACCAGCCCATGTGGCTGAGGGCCTGGGCGTTGTTGCCGAAGCCCCGCAGGACCACGCCCAGCCGCGAGCGGTTGACCGCCCAGGCGAGCACCCCCGCGCCGGCGATCATGACCACCGAGGCGGGGACACCGGCGAGCGACCACGAGAACAGCGCGCTGAGCCACGCCGGGCTGCTCCCGCCCGGGCTTTCCTGCAGCGTATAGCCGATCCCGAGCCAGATGAACGAGGCACCCAGGGTCACGACGATGGCGGGCAGCTTGCGCCCCTCGATCAGGGCGCCCAGGCTCCCGTAGCCCGCAACCAGCGCGAGCAGGGCCAGCGCCCCCGGGCCGGGATGGGCGACCAGCACCGTGGCGCTGACCACGTTGACCAGCCCGGCGAAGGCCCCGACGCCCAGGTCGATATGACTGCCCCCGACCACGAACATCTGCGCGGCGGCCACCAGCACCAGCGGCACCGCCGGCCCCAAAAGCAGGTCGAGGCCGAACGCGCTGACCGCCATCGGGTTCATCGAGCCGATGATGGCGAAGATCACCATCGTGCTCAGGAACGGCGCGACCCGGAACAGCCACTGCCGCCATTGCCCCTGGCGCGCCCGGCCCGCACCGGCGGCGGCAGGCGTGGCCTCCTCCACGATCTCGCTGAACGCGGAGCTCACGATCGCCTCCTCGCTGATGTCCTCGCCGCGGAGCTCGCACGCGATCGCGGCCTCGCTGAAGACCAGGACCCGGTCGCACTCCAGGAACTCGATATCCTCGCTGCTGTACCAGATGATGAGCTTGCCGGCCTCGGCCAGCTCGCGGACCACGTCGTAGAAATCGCGCTTGACCGAGACGTCCACGCCGCGGGTGGGATCATCGAGCAGGATCACGTCCGCATCGGCGAACAGCGCCCGTGCCACCAGCGCCTTCTGCTGGTTGCCGCCGCTGAGCTCCAGGATCGGCGAGGGCAGGCGCTCGCGATCCAGGCGCAGCTTCTCCAACCACCGGTCGATGCGCCCGAGTTCGCCGCGCCCGGCGAGCGGCGCCAGCGGGCCACGCTTGCCGGTCTGGCCCACGGCGATGTTCTCCTCCACGCTCCACAGGGGGAAGACGCCCTCCCTGCGGCGGTCCCCGGAGACGAAACCGACGGACCCGAGGCACTGCACGCTGCCCCGGCGTGCCTGACGGAAGACCTCGTGAAGCATCTCGCGCTGGCCGCTGCCCTCCAGCCCGGCAAAGCCGACGATCTCGCCGGCGTGAAGCGCCAGGGTCTGCCCGCCGGTACCGCGGACATGGTCGCCGCCAATGCGCACCAGCGGCTCGCGCGCCACCGCCGCGCCGTCCCGGCCGCGGGCCCCGGCATCGGCGTGGTGGCTCTCCAGCTCCCGGCCCGCGTCACCGCCCATCCAGTCGACGAGCTGACCCACCGAGGTTTCCGCCGAATCGCCCTCCCAGACCTTCTCGCCGTTGCGCATCACGGCGATCCGCGAGGCGATGTCCACGACTTCGCCGAGCTTGTGGCTGATGAACACGAACGACACACCCTCGCCGGAGCGCGCCTCCATGTACCGCCGCAGCTGCATGCTGCGCTCGGAGTCCAGCGACGACGTGGGCTCGTCGAGGATGAGCAGCCGCAGGCTGGGATCACTCGCGGCCCGGGCGATCTCCACCATCTGCCGCTGCCCGATGGGCAGGTCGCCGACCCGCGCGTGGACATCGATGCCAGCGTCCGGAAAGACCCGGTCGATGCTCCGGCGGGCGCGCCGCCCGTAATGGGCGTGCCACAGGGGGCCGCCACCGGCGATCCGGGCATCCTCGAGGAAGAAGTTCTCCGTGACCGACAGGTTGGTGCACAGGGACAGCTCCTGGTGGACGATCCGGATCCCCTGCACCCGGGCGTGCCGCGGCGAGAAGCGCTGGAAATCCACCGGCACGCCGGCAATCGCGAGACTGCCCCGGTCGGGCGCGGTCACGCCGCAGAGGATGCGCATCAGCGTGCTCTTGCCGGCCCCGTTGGCGCCGACGAGGCCGAGGACGTCACCGGCGGCGAGAACGATGCCGACGTCGCGGTTGGCCGTCGTCGGGCCGTAGGCCTTGGTAACACCCTCGAGGGCGACGACGTTCGGCGCAGGGGGGCCGGACGGCGATACCGCATGCGCGGCACCGGTCTCCCCGGTCGCTGTTTCCGGGAAAGGATCGCGTGGGGACTCGCTGGGGCTCATAACGGCTCCTGGGCATGCATGTAGGCCCGGTCACCCCGCGGGGTGACCGGGCACAAGCCGGTCACTTGTCGAGCAGGTGCCCGGTGACCCAGTCGTGCGTGTACTCGGGACTGACGATGACGCCAGGCTTCATGTCCCTGTACTCGCCCAGGTTGTCGTTGGTGACCGTCGCCACCGGCATGAGCATGGTCTTCGGGGGCGTTGCGCCCTGCTCGATCTCGTAGGCGAGCCAGAACGCGGCACTGCCGATGCCGGGCGCGGTGTTCTTGGAGATCGTGCTGTAGCCGGTCTTCTCGCGGCGATCGGCCCACCAGTGGATGAAGTTCGAGCTGCCACCGCCCACGATGATCGGCATGTCGTCGGCGTACTCGCCGCCATACTGCTCGAAGGCCTTGGCGACACCGTAATCGTCGCCGCCACCCTGGGTGAGCACCGCATCGACGTGCGGGAGGCTCGGCAGGATGTTTGCTACCGCCGACTGGGCCACCGAGCCCGTCGCCTGACCGTACACCGTACCCACGACCTTGAGGTCCGGGTACTTCTTGAGCACGCTCATCTGGCCCTTGTACATGTCGTGGTCCGGGGCTGAACCCTTCACCCCGCGGACGACCAGGACGTTGCCTTCTCCGTCGAGACGGTCCGCGACGTATTCGGCGAGATCCGCCTGGTACTTCACGAAGCTGAAGTTGAGCTTGTAGGCGCATGGTGCGGAGGCGACCGAATCGAAGGCCACCACCTTCACACCGGCACTGCAGGCCTTCTTGATAACGCCGTTGAGCGCTGACTCGGAGGCGGCATCGATGGCGATCGCGTCGACGCCCTTGAGTATCAGGCTGCCCATCTGGGACATCTGCTGATTCACCGAGCCGTCGCCGTTGAGGATGATGTAGTCCTCGATCACCCCCTGCTCCTTGGCCTTCTTCGCCGCCGCCTCGAAGGAGTCGACCATCTGCCGGCGCCAGGTATTACCGTAGTAGGCGTTCGACAGTGCGATGACCGGCTTGTCCGCCGCCCGGGCGGAGACCGGGGCGAAGGCGGGGACGGTGAGGGCCACGGCGCACAGCGAGAGCGCGACGCGGCGCGTAACCTTGAATAGATTCGTCGACATAGGGCTTTCTCCTCCTCAGGACTGTCGCCGCGTGGCCGCGGCCTGTTTTGCTCTTCGATACGGCGCAACCGGGGCGCCGATCTGGCCGGACTCGCTCGGTCCGATCATCATGTCGTACACTCATTACACCAGTAATCTCCCGGTCGTCAAGGCTACGGCGGTCGGACGGGCGTTTGACCGACTGGTGTGATGACGTTATTTCTAGCCTGAATTCGACGACAATGCATCCGGCGCAGGAGGAGAGCGCAGCCATGCACCCCAACCCCAGTGACGCCGAGGCCCTGTTCGGAACCGATGCTGCCCCGCCATCCCCCATGGCCATCCGGGCCGGCGCATTCGAGCTCGCGGTCGATGACGGCTGGCTCAGGCATATCCACGTCGGCGGGACCGAGATCCTCCGCGGCATCGGGCTGACGATACGCGACGATCAGTGGGGCACCTGCCTGCTCCAGCGCGAGGAGACGTCCGCACACCGCGACGACGGCACCTGGGTGTTCCGCTTCGAGGCCACCACCGCCGGGGCCGGCACCCTGGCGGCGGCGTTCGAGGCCCGGATCCGCGACGGCGAGCTCACGGTGACCGCCCGGCTCAGCTCGCCCGGCGGCTTCACCACCAGCCGCAGCGGGCTCGTGGTACTGCATCCCATCGAGGGCGTCGCGGGCAGTCCGGCCACCGTCATGCACACGGACGGCGGAGACGAGGACGGCCGTTTCCCGGACCGGATCAGCCCCGGCCAGCCCTTTTTCGACATCGCCGCCATCCGCCACCAGCCCCGGCCCGGGATCACCGTCGAGTGCGCCTTCGAGGGCGATGTCTTCGAAATGGAGGACCAGCGCAACTGGACCGACGCCTCGTTCAAGACCTACAACCGTCCACTGGCATGGCCGACGCCCTACCGCATCGAGGCGGGCGAGACGGTGGTACAGCGCGTACGCGTGCGCATCGACGGGCCGGCCTCGGGCGACGCCCCGGCGACGCCCGGGGAGCGTGCCGTCGTGCCGGTGCACGTGGACCACGACGCACGCTCTCCGCTGCCCGCGCTGGGTATGGGCCACGACCTCGGGGAACCGGTCTCGGAGACCGTCCGGCAGACCCTCGCCGGTATCCGGCCGGACCACCTTCAGATGCGCGTGGACCTGCGCAGCCGCTCGGCGGCGGACCACCTGCGCGCGGCCGCCGCGATGCTGGACGACGTGGGGACCGGAACCGGGGTGAACCTGGGCGTGATCCTCCCGGACGACGCCGAACCGCGGGCGGCCCTGCAGTGGCTCGCGGACACCCTCGAGGAACTCGGCATGGCGCCGTCCGGGGTGCTGGCACTGCCGGCAGCCTATCTCAGGAGCCACCAGCCCGACGGCCAGTGGCCGGGGACGGCGACGCCGGACGCCGTGACCGAGGCGGTGCGCGGGGTGTTTCCCCACGCCGCCGCCGGCGGCGGTATGCTCACCTACTTCACCGAGCTGAACCGCTGCCCGCCGCGCGGACGGATCGACTTCCTGACCCACGCCACGGCGGCGATCGTGCATGCCGCGGACGACGTCTCGGTGATGGAGACCCTGGAGGCTCTGCCCCACGTGTTCCGTTCAGCCCGGGCCATGGTGCCGACGGGAACGCCGTACCGGGTCGGCATGAGCGCGATCGGCATGTGGAGCAACCCCTACGGCGTGCGCACCTTCGACAACCGGGACCGGCTGCGGGTGCCGATGGCGCGCAACGACCCGCGCCAGACCGCCCAGTTCGCCGCGGCCTGGAACCTCGGCTACTACGCCCGTGCCCGTGCCGCCGGGGTCGACGCGGTGGCCCTGTCGTCGCTGGGCGCCCCTTTTCCGACGATGGACGCACGGGGGTTATACCCGGTGTTCCACGTACTCCGGGGGCTCGCCCGCGCACCGCGGGACCGGGGAGTCGGCACCGCAACCGGGGACCCGCAGCGCGTCGACGCCGTCGCCTGGACGCGGACCGACGGCCGCGCGGAGCTCTGGATCGCGAACCGCCGGCCGGAGACCACCCTGGTGCGGATCGAGGGGCTCGACGTGAAGGAGGTGCAGTGTCTGGACGCGACGGTGGCGGCGAGCGCCCGCGGGGCCCGGGACTGGATGGACCGCACCGCCGCCATGGCAGTGCCGGAGGCGACCCTGCCGCCCTACGGCGTACGCCGCGTCATCGGCACGGCACCCGGGCAAGAGGTCTAGCGCTCGCCCCGGGCGCGGGCCGTGTACAGGGAGCTGGCGCGGGTGAGATGGTCCGTCATCGCCTGGGCGGCGCCGTCCGGGTCGTTCGCCTTGACCCGCTCAAGGAGCTCGTAGTGCTCCTTGAGCGTCACGTCCTCGGCGCCGGGGAAACTGACCATGTCCACATGGAACTCGGAAAGCCACTGCAGCATGGCCTGGGACACCGCCGCATAGATGGGATTGCCGGGGATCTCGGCGATGATGCGGTGAAAGCGCATGTCCGCCTCGATGAACGTCCGGCCCTTGCCGAGGTTGCGCTCCATCTCGCGGACCGCCTCCTCCAGCCGGGCGACGTCATCGGGCCCGGCCCGCTCGGCGGCGACACGGATCATCCCCACCTCGAAGAAAAGCCGCGCCTCCTTGAGGTGATCGACGTTCTTCGGGAAGGTCGAGAGCAGATACCGCGCCGAGCGGTCGATCTGGTTGATCATCGACTGGGCGGTGACGGCGGTCACCCGCGCCCGTTCACCATGCTGAATGGTGATCATACCCATGGAGGCCAGGCTCTGGAGCGCCTCGCGCACCGCCGGCCGGCCGACGTTGAAGGTCTCCATGAGCTCACGCTCCGAGGGCATCTGGTCGCCGGCCTTGAGCTGGCCACTCTCGATCAGATCCACGAGCCGCTCCAGCACCTCGTCGGAGAGCTTCCTGCGGGCAATCGGGGTCGACTTGATCGTGCTCATCCACTCGCTCCTGTTCACCGGACCGCGCCGTTTCAAGCAGGATGGCCGGCGTCTCCCGTCCGTAACGGGATACATCGGCCCGCCGTCCCTGCGCGCGCAGGTCATCATACCATGTGTGCTGATTATATAAGTTAACCGGGGACATCAGCAGTCCTGCCGGCTCATCGCGGACGCGACCCACCGGCTTCACGTCGTCGGTACGGCCTGCACCGCACCGCAACCTCACCGGTGGTTTCTTGACGCGAACTGGTATGATGAGCTAATCATAGCCTGACATGATGCCTAGGCCGGCCCTCCCGGACCGGATGCACCACGCAGGCGTGGTGACGGGCGAAAAACGACAGGCGGGATACGAAAAGCCGTTCCCGCGACCCCGCGACGAGGAGAGGCCCTTCAGGATGCCGGAAAGAATCCAAGCGACCTACTGGATCGAGACCGCCTTCCCGCTGGAGGATGCCGCCGCCGCCATGGCCGGCGAGCAGTCGTCGGGGACGTTCCTGGCCGTCCCCGGCGAGACCGACGAGATCAAGGCCCGCAACGGTGCCAGGGTCGAGGCGATCACCGAGCAGGAGACGGTGGGCAGCCCCTCGCTGCCCGGGGCCGCCACGCCGGGGGGCAACGCACCGGCGAGCTGGCGGCGCGCGACGGTGACGCTCTCCTGGCCCCTGGCGAACATGGGACCGTCACTGCCCAACCTGCTCGCGACCATCGCCGGCAATCTCTTCGAGCTCAAGCAGTTCTCCGGCCTGCGCCTGCTCGACGTGCAGCTGCCGGCCGCGTTCGCCGACGCGTATGCAGGGCCCGCCTTCGGCGTCGAGGGCACGCGGCGGCTCGTGGGCGTCCACGACCGGCCCCTGATCGGCACGATCATCAAGCCGTCCGTCGGGCTCTCCCCCGGCGAGACCGCGGCCGCCACCCGCACTCTGGTGGACGCGGGAATCGATTTCATCAAGGACGACGAGCTGCAGGCGGACGGTCCGCACTGCCCCTTCGAAGAGCGCGCCCGGGCGGTGATCGAGGTGATTCGCGAGCACGAGGCGCGCACCGGCCACAGCGTGATGTACGCGCTCAACCTCACCGGCGAGGTCGACGAGATGCGCCGCCGGCACGACCTCGTCCGCGAGCTCGGGGGCAACTGCATCATGGTCAGCCTCCACAGCGTCGGGCTCAGCGGCCTCACGGCACTGCGCCGGCACAGCGAGCTGCCGATCCACGCCCACCGCAACGGCTGGGGTCTGTACTCACGCTCCCCGGCCGTCGGCATCAGCTACGTCGCCTGGCAGAAGCTCTGGCGCCTGGCCGGCGCCGATCACATGCACGTCAACGGGTTGCGCAACAAGTTCTGCGAGCCCGACGACAGCGTGATCGCCTCCGCCCGCACCTGCCTGAGCCCGCTGTTCGACGCCCCCCGGCCCGCCTGCCTGGCGATGCCGGTGTTCTCCTCCGGCCAGTCCGCCTGGCAGGCACCGGACACCTATGAGGCGCTCGGCAGCAGCGACCTCATCTACTGCTGCGGCGGCGGCATCGTCGGCCACCCGGACGGCGTCGCCGCGGGAGTGCGCAGCGTCCGTGAGGGCTGGGAAGCGGCAGCAGCCGGCATCCCCCTCGCCGACTACGCCAGGGAACACCCGGCCCTGGCCCGGGCCCTGGAGACGTTCGCCCGATGACCGAGGCACCACTGCTCGCCTACTACGGCGACGACTTCACCGGCTCCACCGACGTCATGGAGGCGCTCAGCGTCAACGGCGTGCCCACGGTCCTGTTCCTGCGACGGCCGACGGCCGCGGAGCTGGCGAGGTTCCCGGAGGCCCGCGCCGTCGGCATCGCCGGCATCAGCCGGGCCAAGTCCCCCGCCTGGATGGACGAGCACCTGCCCGGCATATTCGCCGGCCTGCGCGCGCTCGGCGCCCCGCTGGTGCACTACAAGATCTGCTCGACCTTCGACAGCGCACCGGAGATCGGCAGCATCGGCCGCGCCATCGACATCGGCGCCCGTGTCCTCGGCACGCGCCAGACACCGGTGGTCGTGGGCGCGCCGGTGCTGCGCCGCTACCAGGCGTTCGGCAACCTCTTCGCCACGGTCGGCGACGAGACCTACCGCATAGACCGCCACCCGACCATGAGCTGTCACCCGGTAACCCCCATGACCGAGGGCGACCTGCGGCGGCACCTGGCGCGGCAGACGGACAAGCCCGTCGCCCTGATGGACGTGCTGGCCCTCTGGTCGGAGGACTACCCCGCCCGGCACCGCGCCCTGCTCGACGGCGACGCCGGCGTGCTGCTCTACGACGTCCTCGACGACGTCACCCAGCGCCGGACCGGCGAGCTGCTCTGGCGCGACGTCACCGACGGCGCGGACAGCCGCTTCTGCGTCGGCTCCTCCGGTGTCGAATACGCCCTCATCGCCCATTGGCGGGCCAGCGGCGCCGTCCCGCTGCCGGCGGCGCCCCGCGCCAGCGCCGCGACGGCGAGCGACCGGGTCATGGTGGTCTCCGGCAGCTGCTCCCCGGTCACCGCCGGGCAGATCCGGTGGGCCCTGGAGAACGGATTCGAGGGCTACACGCTGGACCCGGCGGCGCTGCTCGCGCCGCAGACCGGCGAGGCCGCGCTGGAACGGGCCATCGGGCACTGCAGCGCGGCGCTGGAGCAGGGGCGCAGCGTCGTCGCCTTCTCCTCGCTGGGGGCGCCGGACAAACGCACGCGGGCCCTGTTCAACGACGATCCCGAGGGCTTCTCGCACCGGCTCGGACGGGCCCAGGGCCGCCTGCTCACCGAGACGCTCCGGCGAACCGGGGTGCGCCGTGCCGTTGTCGCCGGCGGCGACACCTCCGGCCACGCCATGAACGAAATGGGGGCGTATGCGCTGACCACGCTCACCCCCATCGCCCCAGGCTCACCGCTGTGCACCGTCCACGCCGACGACCCGGACCTGGACGGTCTCCAGATCGCGCTCAAGGGCGGTCAGGTCGGGCAGGCACCGTACTTCGCACACGTTCGGGCCGGCCACGCCTGAGCGATCCACCACCGATCCACAACGAATCCCTGGAGGAGTTTCCCATGACCGCAATCACCCTCATCGGCGCCGGCGGCAAGATGGGCTACCGGCTCAGCCGCAACCTCAAGAACTCCGAGTTCGAGACACGCCACGTGGAGAACAACCCGCAGGCCCGCGAACGGCTGAAGGCCGACCTCGGCGTGGAATGCATGGACGTCGACGAGGCCCTGGCCGGCAGCGACGCCGTGATCCTGGCCGTACCGGACACCCTGATCGGCAAGGTCTCCCACGCTATCGACGACAAGCTGGCCGCGGGTACGATGGTGGTGACACTGGACGCCGCCGCGCCGTTCGCCGGGCACCTGCCGGAGCGCGACGATCTCGTCTACTTCGTCACCCACCCCTGCCACCCCTCGATCTTCAACTACGAGCCCACCGAGGAGGCACAGCGGGACTTCTTCGGCGGACTTGCCGCCAAGCAGAACATCGTCTCCGCGCTCATGCAGGGCCCCGAGGAGAGCTGGGCGCTGGGCGAACAGATCGCGCGCACCATCTACGCGCCGGTGGACCGCTCCCACCGCGTGAGCGTCGAGCACATGGCGATCCTCGAGCCGGGGCTGTCCGAGACCGTGGCCGCCACGCTGTTCGCCACCCTGCGCGAGGCCCTGGACGAGTGCGTCGCCCGCGGTGTCTCCCGGGAGGCGGCCCGGGACTTCGTTCTCGGTCATGCCAACATCGAGCTGGCCGTACTCTTCGAGGAGATCGACGGGGTGTTCTCGGATGCCGCCAACAAGGCCATCGAGAACGGCAAGCCGGCGATCATCCGCGACGACTGGAAGCAGGTCTTCGAGCCGGAGGCCATTCGCGAGAGCATCCGCCGGATCACCTGATCCCGGCCCCCTGTTCCGGACCGCCCGGCGCACACCGCCCGGGCGGCGGCACCTTCACGCCCGTCCCCGCGGGACGGAACCGCCCGGAGCCCCTATGAACACGGACAGCCACCCGGAGCCGGCCAAGCTGCTCGGCGACCTCCGCGCCCCGTCCCTGGGGCGGGTCTTCGACCTGGACCCGGGACGCTTCCCGGGCATGCCCATGTGGGCGGGCCACCCGCCGTTCCAGGTGGTCACCTACCGCACGCCGAAGGGCCTGCGCATCCGCCAGGACCAGGACTGGCTCGCGCCGGAGGTCAACCGCGAGAACATCGGCATCGTCTCGGAGATGCTGGTGGCGACCTGTCACTCCGGCGCCCACATCGACGCCCTCGCCCATATCACCTGCGGCGCGGATGACCACTGGCACGGCGGCTCCAGCGCCGCCGACGCGCTCGGCGACTTCGGGCCCACCGACCACGATGCCTCCACCCTGCCGCCCATCGTCACCCGCGCCGTGCTCGCCGACGTCGCCGGCCACCTGGGCGTCCACCGTCTCGGCCGCTCGCACCCGGTCTCGCTGGACGAGTTCGAGGGCGCCATGGCGCGCCAGGGCACCGCCCCGCCCGCACAGGGGGACGTCGTCCTCGTCCGCACCGGGCAGATGTCGGTGTGGCCGGATCAGCAGCGCATGGCGGAGACCCAGGGATCGGGTATAACCCGTCCCATCGCGGACATGGCCGCCGACCTCGGCGTGACCGCGGTGGGGGTGGACACCGAATCCTGCGAGGTCGTGCCCTCCATCGAGCCCGGAAACCCCCATCCGGTGCACCAGCGGCTGCTGATCGAGGCCGGCATCTACATCATGGAGAATATCTACCTTGAGGAGCTTGCCGCCGCCGGGGTATACGAGTTCCTGTTCATCGCCCTGCCGCCCCGGATCGAAGGTGCGACCGGCTCCATGCTGCGCCCGATCGCCATTGCCTGAGGCACGGGTCACCGCAAGGATCGGGCTCACATAGTCGCCGCCGTCGGGGGCACGCCCCTGCCGGGCGGCCGCGCCCCCGGCTCCTGCCGCCACGTCCCGGCTCTTAACCGAACACCAAATGTTATGATATAACGTATTTAAATCACCATGGGCACCGTCACCAATGACGCCGTTGACCTCCGCTATCGTCCCGCCGGCGAAGAACGCTCTGCGCCGGCCTCACGTGACCGCCATGGACGCCTCGGACCTCGCGGTCGTACGGCACCATGACGTCAACATGAGCGTCTGGCACCGTCAGGTGCCAGCGGCACTCCACGACGAGCTCACGCACCTGGCCCCTGATGACCTTCCGGACGTACGCCGGCGCGTCAGCACGGCGGGCTGTCAGGGCGAGATCGCCCGGGTACTCGCGGCGCGCGGACTCGACCCCGATGCCTGTCCGAACTGGGTCGAGGACATCGCCCTGCTAGCCCGGCTGTTCTCCGGGCTGATCGATACGGACGCCATCGCGCTGCGTCTCGAGACAAGCACCGGCGACGGCTGCCGCCGCTTCCACGTGGACCAGGTCGGCCTGCGCCTGGTGTGCACCTACCGGGGTCCGGGCACGGAGTGGCTGGGCAACGACGAGGTCGCGCGCAGCGCGCTCTACGCGGGGGCGTCGAACGAGGCGATCTGCCGTACGCACGCCCCGCGGCGCCTGTCAGCGCCGGACGTCGCCATCATGAAGGGCGAGCGTTTCCCCGGGAACTTGGGAAACGGACTGGTTCACCGATCGCCGCCGCTACGGGGCAGCGGCCGGACACGCGTCCTGCTGTGCCTGGACGCGCTCCCGCGCCAAGCCTGACAAAGCGGCAAAAAACCCACTATCGATACGATATAACGTAAAAGGAGGCGATATGCCGCTACCTTTACGCAAACCCGTACACCATGCGGTCGCGACCGTGACACTGGCCGCCTGCGCACCGTTGCCGGGCACGGCCGCGGAGGCAGGCACCTCCGCCCTGGAGCTTGATCCCCTCACAGTCACCGGCACCCCGGTGCCGGGGGCTGTGTCGGAACAGGCCGCGAGCCTGGACATCGTCACGTCCGATTCGATCGTGGCGGACGGCGACGCCAACCTGGGGGAAGCGCTGGCGGACCTGCCGGGCGTGGAGAACATCGCCACCGGCAACAGCGCCGGCAAGCCGGTCATCCGCGGGCTGTCGGGGGAACGCATCCGGATGCTGTCCAACGGCGTCGGACTGGATCACCAGCAGTACGGCGTACGTCACATGCCGAGCTACGATCCATTCCTGCTCGAGCGTGTCGAGGTCGTTCGCGGCGCCTCCAGCGTGCTCTACGGCTCCAGCGCCCTCGGCGGTGCGGTCAACCTGATCCCCCGTGAAATCGACTACGACACCGACTTCCACGGCGAGGCGATGACCCGCTACTACAGCAATAACGGCCAGTGGGACACGGGCCTGCGCGCCGGCGCCGGCAACGGCCGGTTCGGCATCTCCGTGGGCGTCATCCGGCGGGACGCGGGCAACATCGAAACCCCCGACGAGACGACCTACTTCCCGCCGCCGCCGAGCCCGGAGCACCAGGATGCGGCGGCCTACACCGGCGATCTCGACTACACCGACTTCGAACAGGCGGCCGGCGATATCGCCGTGGGCGTACGTGACGACCGCGGCGGCGAGTGGCGCCTGCGCTACACGCGCTGGAACGACGAGCACAATTTCCTGCTGCCGCCACCGGCCGGCATCAAGCCCCCGTCAGCGGGCGCCGAGGGGATCGGCCAGTACATCGACGACGAACAGCTCAGCCTCTCCGGGCGCACCCGTATCGGCAACATCACCTGGAAGCCCAAGCTGCTCTGGCAGAACAACGAGCGCCGCTCCAACGCGGCAGGCTATCCGCGTTCCGCCGGATTCGATCACACCATCGATATCGAGTTCGACCAGTACACGGCCCGCCTGGAGGGCGAACACGGCGCCATTGCCGGACTGGACGGAGGCACGGTGGGCGTGGAATACCGCTACAAGACCCAGGAGTCACGCGGGAGCACGCAGCTCTCGCCGGGCGGCGACGTGCACAACGCGGCGGTATTCGCCTTCGAGGAGAAACGCCTTGGCCCGCTGCTGCTGCAGAGCGGGGTGCGCTATGACCACCACACCACGGAGGCCCGCGCCTCCCGGACACGCGCGCCGTCGGCAAGCGTCCGCGATGCCGAAGAAAACAGCTACGGCGTCGCCACCGGTTCGCTCGGCGGGGTCCTCAGCATGACCGACAGGCTCTCGCTCGCCGCCAACGTGGAGCGCGGGTTCCGGGCACCGTCGCTGTTCGAGCTCTACGTCGCCGGCCAGCACGGGGGCGTGGCCGCCTACCAGGAGGGCAATCCGGACCTGGACGAGGAGACCTCGCTGAACACGGACCTCTCGCTGCGCTGGCAGTCCCCGGGACTGAGGGCCACAGCGACCGTCTATCGCAACGTGATCAACGACTACATCATGCTCCAGGATACCGGCGGCACCCACGGCGGCCTGCCGGTGCTCCGTTACGAGCAGGCGGATGCGACACTCCATGGCGTCGAGCTCAGCGTGGAGAAAACGCTGGCCCCGTGGCTGACGCTCACCGCGGCCGCCGAGATGGTGGACGGCGAGCGTGACGACAACGGCGATGACCTGCCGCTGCTCCCGGCGGATAACATCAGCGTTGGCGCCCGTTTCACGCCGGCGAGCCGGGGCTGGCTGCGTAATCCGCACGCCTCGGTCACCGTCCGCCACTATGCGAGCAAGGACGCGGCCCCGGGCGAGCCCTTCTCGCAGTTCGACGACGCCCCGTTCGGCAGCGCCTCCACGGACAGCTACACGCTGGTCGGTATGAGCGCCGGCTTCTCGCCACGCGTCGGCAACCGGGTGATCCACCTGGACCTGAGCGTGAGCAACCTGCTCAACGAGGACTATCGCGCCTTCCTGGACACCTACAAGGGCTACGCCCTCTCCCCCGGGCGGGATATACGCCTGACGCTGCGCGTACCGTTCGGCGGCTAGGCTGTGTACCCCCTCAACCCCGAGACATACAAGGTGGGCTGCGCCCGACAGCCGACATCGTCACGGACGGGATCCCGGGCGGGCAGGCCGTGTGCGACGCCGCCGGGACCGGCCCGGAATGTCGCACGCCCGTGGCGCACGACCTACCCGAAATTCCATTCTCTACCCTGGAGCAGGATCAACACACATGGTCGTTCACGCGGACCTCCTGGCGGAGTGTTTTGACTCGCACCGCCAGTCTTCCGGGTAGATCCCGAGTGAACAACCTACTGAAAGGTCACGGCCAGGCCCGCCACGCATCCCCGGCGGTCAGCCCCCCACGGGCAGGCCGCCGGGGCCGTCCGGCTCCACCGGCGGCGCCGGTTCCCCCAGCGGCAGCAGCTCGTTGGCCCGGCAGGCCTCGAACAGGGCGTGGATGGTCGGTGACAGCGGCTCCCTGGCAAGCGCCACGAGACCCACGGCGTACTCGACATCCGGCTGGTGCAGCGGGATGCCGCGGATGCCGCTATCGCTCCCGAACAGCTCGCTGAAGTACTCCGGCATCACGCTGGCCCAGCCGGAGAAGCGGACCTGGGCCCAGAGATGGACCACGGAGTCGGTCTCGATCTCCGCCTCCGGATTGCAGTCCGCGCTGCGGAACGCCTTGGCGATGATGCGGCGGTTCTGCATGTCCGGGGTGAGAAGGCACAGCGGCAGCTGCGCGGCCTCCGCCCAGGTCACCTGCTCCCGTCCCGCCCAGGGATGGTGCTCGGGCAGGAACAGGCAGTAGCGCTCCATGTACAGCGGCAGGGTCTCCACGCGTTCCACCGGTTCGTTGTCCAGGTAGGTGATACCGGCGTCGATATGGAACTCCTGGACGTCGCGCAGAATCTCGTTGGAGGTCGCCGAGTGCACGGTGAAGGACACGCTCGGGTGCTCGCGGCGCACCGCGCGGGTCACCGAGGTCGCCATGGGCAGCGCCGACGGGATGACCCCCAGTACCAGGCGCCCGCTCAGCCCGCCCTTGAGCTCGCTGAGGTCCTGCATCATCGATGAACGGTACTCCAGGATCACCTGGGCCCACTTGAGCACCCGCTGACCCTCGGCGGTGAGCCCGTGATAGCGCTGGCCACGCTCGACGATGGGCACGCCGAGCTCCTGCTCGAGCTGGCGGATCCGCCCCGAGAGCGTGGGCTGTGTGACGTTGCACCGCTCCGCGGCGCGGGTGAAGTGCTTCTCCTGGGCCAGTGCGGCGAGGTATTCGAGCTGTCGGATGTCCATGGATGCCCTGGTCGGCCCCTCCGGGCGCCGGTGGCGCCTGTGCATGCCAAGCGGCGATCGCCCGCAGGCGAGCGCCTTCGTGATGACGGCCCGGCGGGCGGCGGTGCCGCCCCGCCGGGTGTGCGACGTCTCAGAACAGCTTGACCGCCTTGGACAGGGTCGAAGCGACCCCGATGACGAGCGGAATCAGCACGACCAGCCAGGTGACGGTCAGCTGTACACGGTGTTCACCATTGCCGTTGGCCATGGGTAGTCCTCCTCCGGGGATTTATTCAGTTCTGGGCACTCGCCGCAACCGTCGGGCCACCACGGGCCGGACGAACGGGTTCGGCCTCCTCGTCCATGAGGTGATGGTCCGCCATCTGGCGGATCTTGAGATTGCACAGCAGGCCGACGAACAGCAGCCCCGCCATGATGTACATGGTGATGGTGTAGGCGTCCGCCTTGGCCACGCCCTGGTCGATCTGGTACTGGCGGATGTAGTTCACCAGCGTCGGGCCGACCACGCCCGCCGCCGACCAGGCGGTGAGGATGCGGCCATGGATGCCGCCGACGAACCGGGTGCCGAACACATCGGCGAGGTAGGCGGGGATCGTGGAGAAGCCGCCACCGTACATGCTGATGATCACCATGTAGCCGATCACGAACAGCGTCACCGCGCCGAGATGCCCGGTTTGCGGCACCAGCGCGAACAGCACCATGCCGAGGATGAAGAACGTGCTGAAGGTGGTCTTGCGGCCGATGCGGTCGGACAGCGACGCCCAGAAGAACCGGCCCGCCATGTTGAACAGGCTGAGCATGCCCACGAAGCCCGCCGCCGCGCCGGCGGTGATCACCCCGGGGAACATCTCCTGGCTCATCGCCGAGGCCTGGCCGAGCACACCGATGCCGGCGGTGACGTTGAGGAACAGCGCCGCCCACATCAGGTAGAACTGCGGGGTCTTCATCGCCTGGTTGATGTGCACGTGGCCGTCGGTGACCAGGCTCGCCTTGCCGGAGCCGCCGGCGACCTCGCCGTCCCAGCCCTCGGGCTTCCAGCCCTCCGGCGGCACACGCACGATCAGCGCGCCGAAACCGATGGCGATGAAGTAGACGATGCCGAGGACCACGAACGTCCCCGCCACGCCCACCGAGTCCGGCGTGGAGAAGTAGTCCATCAGCGCCACGGACATGGGCGAGGCGAGCATCGCGCCGCCGCCGAAGCCCATGATCGCCATGCCGGTGGCCAGGCCGCGCCGGTCGGGGAACCACTTGATCAGGGTGGAGACCGGCGAGACATAGCCGAAGCCGATGCCGATACCGCCGAGCACGCCGTAGCCCAGATACAGCAGCCACAGCTGGTGGGTCTGTACGCCGAGCGCCGAGACCAGGAAGCCGCCGCCGAAGGTCACGGCACTCACCGCCATGGCCTTGCGCGGGCCCACCCGCTCGACCCAGTGACCGCCGAAGGCCGCCGCCAGGCCGAGCACCAGCACGGCGATGCTGAATATCCATCCAAGGCTGGTGAGACGCCAGTCCGCCGGGGTCTGCTCGGTAACGCCGACGACCCGGGTCAGCGGCAGATTGAACACACTGAGTGCATAGACCTGGCCGATGGACAGGTGCACCGCCAGGGCGGCGGGCGGTATCAGCCATCGGTTGAAGTTGCGTGGGGCGGTGATGCGCTCCTTCGACAGGAACCCTGCGTCGGTGCCGCTCATGATCTCTCTCCTCCGCTGCGCTTTTGGCAGTTGGTTGGCCTGTGGCCTGTTTGTTGTCTCCCCCTGAACGACCGGCAGCGGCGGCCCCGGCGGGACCGCCCGGGCTGCCACGACCGGCCTGCGGCGGGGCGCCGCTACAACTGCTCAGCCGCCCAGTGCGCCAGCGGGCGGAGCCCGTCACCGCCCGCGCGGGCGTGCTCGCCCAGCGCCGAGCGCATGCGCGGCTCCCAGAAGGCCCGGATGTGGCCCAGGATCTCGCGCCGGGCCCGATCCTCCGGATAGGCCTCGAAGTAGGCGGCGATCTCGTTGGCCATGCGCACGAGCTTGTCGGTATGCATAAGGCGTCCTTTGGTGGTCCCGTCTCTGCCCGGGCGGATCACCGCCCACCCGTGGCGGCATCCGCGACGCGGCCGGTGAGCACACTGAAGCCATCGCCCCGTGCCTGGGCGATTAGGGTCATGCCGGCCTCGCCCGCGAGGCGAATGGCCAGCCCCGTCGGCGCCGAGACCGTGCACAGCGTCCCGGTACCCAGCCGGGCGGCCTTCTGGACCAGCTCGTAACTGCAGCGGCTGGTCATCACCACGAAGCCGTCACCGGGGTCGATGCCGTCGCGCAGCAGCGCGCCGGCGAGCTTGTCCAGCGCGTTGTGACGGCCGACGTCCTCCCGCGCGATCACGATCGTGCCGTCGGCGGCGGCGAAGGCCGCGGCGTGCAACGCGCCGGTGCTCGCGTTCAGGGGCTGCCATTCGCGCAGCCCGGCCACCGCGCGATGCACCGCCGCCGCGTCCACTGCCGCGGCGGCGGGCACACGCCGCACCGGGCGTACCGCGTCGCTCAGGGCCTCCACCCCACAGAGCCCGCAGCCGGTGGCGCCGGCAATGCGGCGCCCGCCCTCGCGGACCTCGGCGATCGGTGTGGCACCGGCGCACCGCTCGACGCGCAGGACGATGCCCTCGTCGTGCTCGCTGTGCGACAGCGCGGCGATATCCCCGGGGCCGTCGATGACGCCCTCGGTGTAGAGGAAACCGACGCCGAAGTCCTCCAGGTCCGTGGGGCTGGCGAGCATCACCGCGTAGTCCGCGCAGTCCACCCGCACCGCCACCGGCACCTCCTCGGGGACCCGCCGGCGGCCCTCGGCCGGGGCCCCGCCGGACCAGCGGGCCACGGGGACCTCGCGATACGGCGCCGCGCGGGGCGGCCCGGCCGCGGCGTCGTCGGTGACCACCGGCACGTCCACGGGGACGCGGCCGGGCCGTCCGGTCACCGGGCCGGCACTCATCGGCCCGCCCCCGCCGCGGCGACCACGGCGCCGTCCGCGGTCTCCACGGACTCGGCGGGCAGGCCTAGGGTCCGCTCACGGTGCTCGCGGTAGTGCGCCTGCCACTCCGAGTCGGTGACGCTGGGCGTGACCTCCACCGCGGTGACCTTGTACTCGGGGCAGTTGGTCGCCCAGTCGGACTGCTCCGTGGTCACCACGTTGGCCGCGGTCTCGGGGAAGTGGAACGTGGTATAGACCACCCCCGGCGGCACGCGGTCGGTGATCAGCGCCCGCAGCGTGGTCTCGCCGATCCGGCTGCGCACCGCGACCCGGGTGCCGTCGCCGATGCCGCGCTGCTCAGCGTCGTGGGGGTGGATCTCCAGGCGGTCCTCAGCGTGCCAGACCCGGTTGTCCGTGCGCCGGGTCTGGGCCCCAACGTTGTACTGCGAGAGGATCCGCCCGGTGGTGAGCAGCAGCGGGAATCTGCGGTTGCTGCGCTCCTCCGTGGGGATGTAGGGCGTGAGCATGAACTGCCCCTGGCCACGCACGAAGGTGTCCACGTGCATGGTCGGTGTACCCTCCGGATGGGCCTCGTTGCACGGCCACTGGATGCTGCCCAGGCGTTCGAGCTTCTCGTAGGTCACGCCGGTGAAGGTGGGCGTGGTGCGGGCGATCTCGTCCATGATCTCCGAGGGATGGCCGTAGTCCATCTCCGAGCCCAGCGCCCTGGCCAGGGCCAGGGTGATCTCCCAGTCCGCCATGCCCCCCGGCGGCGCCACCGCGCGGCGCACCCGGTTGATCCGGCGCTCGGCGTTAGTGAAGGTGCCGTCCTTCTCCAGGAAGGTCGAGCCGGGCAGGAAGACGTGGGCATAGCTCGCCGTCTCGTTGAGGAAGAGATCCTGGACGATGACGCAGTCCATGTTCTCCAGCCCGGCGGCGATGTGCTTGATGTTCGGATCGGACTGGAGGATGTCCTCGCCCTGGATGTAGAGCGCCTTGAAGCTGCCGGCGATGGCGGCGTCGATCATGTTGGGGATCCGCAGCCCCGGCTCGTTGTCCAGGGACAGGCCCCACTCGCGCTCGAAGACCCCGCGCACCTCGTCGTTGGCGACATGCCGGTAGCCCGGGAACTCGTGGGGGAAGGAACCCATGTCGCAGGAGCCCTGGACGTTGTTCTGCCCGCGCAGCGGGTTCACACCGACACCGCGCCGCCCCAGGTTGCCGGTGAGCATGGCCAGGTTGGCCATGCCCATGACCATGGTCGAGCCCTGGCTGTGCTCGGTCACCCCGAGGCCATAGTAGATCGCGGCGTTGCCCCCGGTGGCGTAGAGCCGGGCGGCACCGCGCAGTGCCTCCGCGGGCACGCCGGTAACCCTTTCCACCGCCTCCGGGGCGTTCTCCGGGCGCACGATGAACTCCCGCCAGTCGGCGTACGCCTCGGACTCGCAGCGCTCGGCGACGAAGGCCTCGTCCGCCAGGCCCTCGGTGACGATCACGTGGGCCAGGGCGTTAACCAGCGCGACATTGGTGCCCGGGCGGAGCTGGAGGTGGTAGTCGGCCTCGACGTGGGGCGTACGCACCAGGTCGATGCGGCGCGGGTCCACCACGATGAGCCGCGCGCCCTCGCGCAGCCGGCGCTTCATCTGCGAGGCGAACACCGGATGGGCGTCCGTGGGATTGGCGCCGATGACCAGGATGACGTCGGAGTCCTCCACCGAATCGAAGTCCTGGGTGCCGGCGGAGGTGCCGAAGGCGGTCTTCAGACCGTAGCCCGTGGGTGAATGGCACACCCGCGCGCAGGTGTCGACGTTGTTGGTGCCGAACACCGCCCGGGCGAGCTTCTGCACCAGGTACGTCTCCTCGTTGGTGCAGCGCGAGGAGGTGATCGCCCCGGCCGCCCCGCGCCCGTGCTCCGCCTGGATGCCGCGGATACGCCCGGCGGCGAAATCGATGGCCTCCTCCCAGCTCACCTCGCGCCAGGCGTCGGTGATGCGCTCGCGGATCATCGGTGTGGTGATCCGGTCCGGGTGGGTGGCGTAGCCCCAGGCGAAACGCCCCTTCACGCAGGAGTGGCCGTGGTTCGCCTGGCCGTCCTTGTAGGGCACCATGCGGATGACCTGGTCACCGCGCAGCTCCGCCTTGAACGAACAGCCCACGCCGCAATAGCCGCAGGTGGTGATCACGCTGCGCTCGGGCTGACCATGCTCGACGATGGTCTTCTCCTGCAGGGTCGCGGTGGGGCAGGCCTGCACGCAGGCGCCGCAGGAGACGCACTCGGAGTCGAGGAAGTCATCCTCGGCGGTGCCGGCGCTGATCACGGAGTCGAAGCCGCGCCCGTCGATGGTCAGCGCGAAGGTGCCCTGCACCTCCTCGCAGGCGCGCACGCAGCGCGAGCACACGATGCACTTGCTCGGGTCGAAGCTGAAATACGGGTTGGAGTCGTCCACCGGGGCGTCCAGGTGGTTCGCCCCGTCGTAGCCGTAGCGCACCTCGCGCAGGCCCACCGCGCCGGCCATGTCCTGGAGCTCGCAGTTGCCGTTGGCCGAGCAGGTCAGGCAGTCCAGGGGGTGATCGGAGATGTACAGCTCCATGACCCCGCGGCGCAGCTTCTCCAGCGCCGGCGTCTGGGTGCGCACCACCATCCCCGGCTCGACGTTGGTGTGGCAGGAGGCGGGGTAGCCCTTGCGCCCCTCGATCTCCACGGTACACAGCCGGCAGGAGCCGAACGGCTCCAGGCTGTCGGTGGCGCACAGCCGGGGGATCGCGATGTCCGCCGTCATCGCCGCACGCATCACCGAGGTGCCGGCGGGCACGGTCACGCTGTGGCCGTCCACCTCCAGGGTGACCGTGCGGGCGTCGGTGCTCGCCGGGGTTCCGTAGTCCGTTTCCTGTACGACAGCCATGGCTACCTCTTTGCCGGATCAGCCCGCCGCAGCGGCGGCCGGGGTCCCGAAGTCCTCGGGAAAGTGTTCGAGCGCGCTGCGCACGGGATACGGGGTCAGCCCGCCCAGGGCGCAGAGCG
This sequence comes from Arhodomonas sp. KWT2, assembly GCF_041949875.1. Taxonomy (NCBI): domain Bacteria; kingdom Pseudomonadati; phylum Pseudomonadota; class Gammaproteobacteria; order Chromatiales; family Ectothiorhodospiraceae; genus Arhodomonas; species Arhodomonas sp. KWT2. Next base: position 242 of record NZ_JBHFPQ010000046.1, on the reverse strand, counting down.
AGCCCTGCTCCATGACGTCGCAGAGATCGCCGAGCAGGGCCAGGTTGGCGTCGGCGTCGGTGCCGGCACGGATGCGGTCGATGACCTCCACCCCGCGGGTGGAGCCGATCCGGCACGGAGTGCACTTGCCGCAGGACTCGATGGCGCAGAACTCCATGGCGAAGCGCGCCTGCTCGGCCATGTCCACGGTGTCGTCGAAGACCACGACGCCGCCGTGACCGATCATCCCGCCGCGCTCGGCC
>NZ_JBHFPQ010000038.1:0-144811 GCF_041949875.1 Arhodomonas sp. KWT2 | reverse complement strand
CGCGCTCGTCGGTGTTCGACGCCACGCTCACGAAGGTCACGGGCGGGACGCTGCTGAAGGCGTGCGCATGGTACGACAACGAGTGGGGCTTCTCCTCGCGGATGCTCGACACCACCGTCGCGCTCATGAACGCCGGGCGGTGACGGGACACGAGGCGATGCCTGCGGTCTTCCTCCATGACGGCGTCCGGTGCACCTCCGGTGCGCTCGACAGGATCGCCGCGTTGATGCAGGCTCGGTAGCCATGACAAAAAAACAGGTACGCCAGACGAAGATCGTTGCCACCCTGGGGCCCGCCACGGCCGGCGAGGCCGCGATGAGGGGGATCGTCGACGCCGGTGTGGACGTTGTCCGTCTCAACCTCTCCCACGGCAGCGCCGACGACCATTCCACCAACGCCGCCACCCTGCGCGCCGCTGCCCGTGAGGCCGGACGCGTCGTCGGCGTGCTCTGCGACCTCCAGGGGCCGAAGATCCGCGTGGAGGCGTTCCGGGACGGGCCGGTGGCACTGGAGAGCGGTGACGCCTTCTTCCTGGACCCGACGCTGGGTGCCGAAGACGGCACCGCGGAAGGCGTCGGCGTGGGCTACGCCGGGCTGCCGGACGACGTGGCCGCCGGCGACATCCTGCTCCTCGCCGACGGGCTGATCCGCCTGAGGGTGACGGGTATCGAGGGCCGGCGAATCCACACCCGCGTGGAAGTGGGCGGTACGCTCTCGGCGCGCAAGGGCATCAACCGCCTGGGTGGCGGCCTGTCCGTGCGCGCGCTCACCGACAAGGACCGCCGCGACATCGAGCTCGCCGCGCGGCTGGATGCGGATTACCTGGCGGTCTCGTTCCCGCGGGACGGCCACGATATCGACGAGGCGCGCGAGCTGCTGCGGCGCGCCGGCGGCGAGGCGGGTATCGTCGCCAAGATCGAGCGCCGCGAGGCGCTGGAGTCGCTGGAATCGATCATGGACAGTGCGGACGCGGTGATGATCGCCCGCGGTGACCTGGCGGTGGAGATCGGACACGCCGAGCTGCCCGGGGTGCAGAAGCGGATCATGCGGCTGGCGCGGCGCCGCGAGTGCGTGGTGATCACGGCGACGCAGATGATGCAGTCCATGGTCGACAGCCCGGTGCCAACGCGCGCGGAGGTGCTCGACGTGGCGAACGCCGTGATCGACGGCACGGACGCGGTGATGCTCTCCGACGAGACAGCGGTGGGGCACTACCCGGTGGAGACGGTGACGGCGATGTCCGAGGTGTGCGTGGGTGCTGAGCACTCCTCGGACGACGGTCCGCTGGACCCGGACGCGCACGCGCTGAGCACGCCGTGCCGGCGCATCGACGAGACCATCGCGAAGACGGCGATCGACGCGGCGAACCGGCTGGACGTGGGGGCGATCGCGGCGATGACGGAGTCGGGGGCGACGGTGATGTGGATGTCACGGCTGAGCACGCGCATCCCCATATTCGCGCTCTCCGAACACGAGCGCACACGCGGGCGGGTGACGCTCTACCGCGGTGTGCACCCGGTGAGCTTCGACCCGACGGTGCCGGGCCGGGACGTGCTGGACGGCGAGGCGGTCGGTCAGCTACTGGAGATCGGCGCCGTGACCGAGGGCGAGCTGGTGATCATCACCAAGGGCGATCGCGCCGGTGAACGGGGTGGCACGAACACCCTCAAGATCGTGCCTGCCGCGCGGCGCTGAGCGGGTCTCAGCGTGTCTGGCGAGGCGACAGCGCCGTTGACCCGCAGGGGCTACGCCGGGGAGGGGCGATGACCGCCGGGCCCCGGCGCCTCGGCTTTCTGCTGCTCCCGGAATTCTCGATGATGGCCTTCGTCGCCGCCGTCGAGCCCTTCCGCATCGCCAACCGCTGCGCCGGCGAGCCGCTCTACGAGTGGTCGCTGTACTCCGTCGACGGCATGCCCGTGGCGGCAAGCAACGGCATGACCCTGCTCACCGACGCGTCCATTGGCGAGGACGCCAGCGAGCCGACCGTGTTCGTGTGCAGCGGTTTCAACCACGAGCGCCACACCTCGGCGGCGGTCCTGCAGTGGCTGAAATGGCTGGCCGGGCAGGGCGGGACCCTCGGCGGCGTGGATACGGGCGCATTCGTACTCGCCCGTGCCGGGCTGCTGGAGGGGCGCCGGGTGACCCTTCACTGGGAGAGCATCCCCGCATTCGAGGAGCTGTTCCCGGGCATCGAGACCACCACCGCGCTGTACGAGATCGACGGCCGCCGGGTCACCTGTTCCGGGGGGACCGCGACCATGGACCTCGCGCTGCGCTTCATCGCCGCCGATCACGGGCCGGGGCTGGCGATGGCCGTCTCGGAGCAGCTCATCTACCAGCGCATCCGCGAGCGCTCCGATCACCAGCGCATGAGCGTCGCCGCACGGCTGGGCGTGCACAACCCGATCCTGGTCAACGCGATCGAGTACATGAGCGTGAACGTGGCCCAGCCCGTTGCCGTGGCGGACATTGCGGCCCACTGCTGCATCTCCCAGCGACAGCTGGAGCGGCTGTTCGCCGAGCGGCTCGGGACCAGCCCGGTGGGGTACTACCTGCAGCTGCGCCTGGCGCACGCCCGCCAGCTCCTGCAGGAGACGGACCGCAGCGTGCTCGAGGTGGCACTGGCCTGCGGTTTCGGCTCCACGGCGAGCTTCTCCCGGGCCTACCGCCGTCGCTTCGGGGCGCCCCCGAGCCGGGACCGCAGTGGCCTGGCGGCGCCGGTCGGGGGTGCGGTCAACGACGACGGATCCGCGTCGTGAGCGGACCGTAGTCGTGCCCGGCGGGCAGGGCATGGCCCTGCCACAACCGGTCCACGTTTGCGGCCACCGGGGCGGGAAAGGGCGCCGGTCGTGCGCTCCCCGTGTCGATGCCCATGAGCATCTGTTCGCCCGTGGCGAGCACGGTGCCGTCGGCGGCATCGCACAGCCGCATCAGCACCTGCAACCGTTTGGCGTCGTGGTCCGCCAGCCAGGCCTCGACGCGCAGGCCATCGCCTTCGTGGGCCTCCCGCCGGTAGCGGATGTGGCTCTCCAGGGTGTAGATCGTGTAGCCCGCGGCGGACCGGAAGGCGGCGTCCATGCCGAGCCACTCCATCAGCGCGTCCGTGGCCTGGCTGAACACGCCGGCGTAGGCGGCATCGTTCATGTGGCCGTTGTAATCCACCCAGGCCGGCGCGACGGCGGTCTCCAGGACGGTCAGTGCCGCGCCGGCGGGCGCCTCAGATCCTGCCTTCAATGCCCTCGGCCTCCGGCCAGTACTCGCTCACCAGGTCGATGAGGCGGGAGAGGAACTCGTCGCGCCGCGAGGCCAGCTCGGCGACGGAACGCCCGGCGGCCTGATGCTCGCAGCCCTCGACCACGCGTTCGATGAGCGAGTCGGTGAGCTCGGGGGCCTCCAGCCGGGTCCACGGCAGCTTAAGGGCCGGACCGAACTGGTGGAGCATGTGGCGCATGCCCGCGTCGCCGCCGGCGAGGTGGAATGTGAGGAAGGTACCCATCAGCGACCAGCGCAGGCCCGCGCCGTAGACCACCGCGGCGTCCACCTCCTCGGTGGTCGCCACGCCGTCGTTGACCAGATGCAGCGCCTCGCGCCACAGCGCCTCCATGAGGCGGTCGGCGACGTGGCCCTCGATCTCGCGACGTACCACCAGCGGCCGCATCCCGGCGGCGCGGTAGACGGCGGTGGCGCGCTCCACTGCGGCGGGGTCGGTGCGCTCGCCACCCACCAGCTCCACCAGCGGCAGCAGGTATACCGGGTTGAAGGGGTGTGCGACCAGCACGCGCTGCGGGTGGACGCAGTCCGCCTGCAGGGTGCTCGGCTTCAGCCCGGAGGTGCTGGAGGCGATCAGCGCGTTCGGCTCCGCGGCGGCGTCGATGCGGGCGAGAAGCTCCCGCTTGAGGGCCTCGCGCTCCGGGGCGTTCTCCTGGATGAGCCCCGCGCCGGCGACGGCCGCCTCCAGATCGGTGGTGAAGTGCAGCCGCTCGCGGCTCGCGCCGGGGGCGAGGCCGCGCCCGGCCAGCGTGGCCCAGGCGGTGTCGACGGCGGCGTTGAGCCGTGTCTCGGCGTCCGGGTCCGGGTCGGTCACCGTGACGTCCAGGCCGTTGGCGAGAAAGCGGGCGGCCCAGCCGGCGCCGATGACGCCGGCGCCGACGATGGCCACCCGGTCGATGGCGGGAGTCTGTGCAGTGTCCGTCATTGCCTCACTCATGGGGGTTGCGAAGGCCGAGCATGCGGCGGGCGTCCATCGGTGTGACCGCCCGGGCGCCCAGGCGCGTGATGATGCCGGCGGCGCGCTCGACGAGCTGGGCGTTGCTGGCGAATACGCCCTTGTCGAGGTAGAGATTGTCTTCCAGGCCGACACGCACGTGTCCGCCCAGGAGCACGGACTGCGCGGCCATGGGCATCTGCAACCGGCCGATCCCGAACGCCGTCCAGCTCGCGTTGGCCGGGAGCTTGTTGCGCATCGCCAGCATGGTCTCCGGGTCCGCCTCGGCGCCCCAGGGAATGCCCAGGCAGAGCTGGAACAGGGGATCGCCGTCGATGAGCCCCTCGGAGACGAGCTGCCGGGCGAAGCGGACCTGGCCCAGGTCGAAGCACTCCAGCTCCGGCTTCACGCCGCTCGCCTGGATGAGTCCCGCCTGCTCGCGAAGCCAGGGTGCGGTACTCAGGTATACGGCGTCCCCGGCGTTGTACGTGCCGCAGTCCAGCGTGCAGATCTCCGGGCGCAGCTCGGCGACCGGGGCGTGCCGCTCCGCCGGGGTCTGCAGGCTGGTGCCGGGCCCGCCGCGGCTCGGGTCCTCCGCGCTGGGGACCCAGTCGCCGCCGCCACCGGCGGTGATGTTGAGGACCACGTCCGTGTCGGCGGCGCGGACCCGCTCGACCACCTCCCGGTAGAGGGCCGGGTCGTGGCTGGGGGCGCCCGTGTCCGGGTCACGCACGTGGATGTGGGCGATGGCGGCGCCGGCGCGGGCCGCCTCGACGGCGGCCTTGGCGATCGCGGCCGGGGTGACCGGCACCCCGGGGTGTTTGCCCGGGGTGTCACCGGCACCGGTGACGGCGCAACTGATGATCACATCGCGGTTCATGACTACTCCTGTGTGGTCTACGCATCGCGGACCGCCTTGGCGGGGCGGGCCGTCACGGCCATCACGGCGCCACGCCGGATGACGACGGGGCCGCGCCGGCCCCGGTTCGCTCGTGAACGACGGCATGCCGGTGTCCGCTGACACAATAGTGTCCGTGGCCGCTGTGCGGGGATGTTGATTGTATTCGCCGTGTTTTTGTATTGAGCCGTCAATGCGGCGGGGTATACCGGAATGCACGGCGACGGCGAATGGCGCAAATTTCCCGGCGAATCAAGGCAAACTGTGTATGAATCCCGCGGGCATCCTGTTCGCTGGACACGTTGATACAGGAGCATCACCGATGACGGATGCGCTGGCGAAGACGAGCCTGCCGCCGACGCCGGATTACGACGCCTGGCCGGTGGAGGTCGCCCTCCACTCGGTGGATCACGACGACCGCGTCCTGACCCTGCGCTGGACAGACGGCCGGGTGAGCCGCTACCACAGCGTGTGGCTGCGCGAGAACGCCGCGGACGAGAGCACCGTCAACCCGGACACCCGCGAGCGCATCCTGGATCTCTCGGGCCTGGGCGCATGGCCGACCGTCGAGGCCGCCGGCCTGGACGACGCCGGCGCGCTGTGGGTGACGTTCCGCCCCGAAGGCCGGACCCTGCGTTTCCATCCCGGCTGGCTCCGTGCCAACGACTACTCCAACGCCGGCGACCCCGAGGCGCCGCTGGTGCCGGTCACGACCTGGACGGGCCGCGAACGGACCGCCCCGGTGACCCTGGACGCGGGCGACTGGCTGGGCCAGGCGGAGGACAGCGCCGAGGCGGAGGGCCTGCTCGGCCGCGCGCTCGAGGTGCTGCTCGGCGACGGCGTCGTCCGCCTGCGCCGGCTGCCGGCCGAGCCGGATACGGTCCGGCGGGTCGCCGCGCGCATCGGACCGCTGCGGCCGACGAACTTCGGTGAGATCTTCAACGTGCGCGCCAAGCCGGAGCCGGACAGCAACGCCTACACGTCCATTGCCCTGCCGCTGCACGTCGATCTGCCCACCCGGGAGTACCAGCCGGGACTGCAGATGCTGCACTGCCTGGAGAACACTGCCGTTGGCGGCCAGGCGGTGATGGTGGACGGCTTCGCGGTCGCCGAGCGCCTGCGCGAGACCGAGCCGGCGGCCTACGAGACCCTGACCCGCGTGTCCTGGTGCTTTGCGAACACCGCCCGGACCACAGATTACGTCTGGCACAGTCCGGTGATCCGCGTCGACGCGCGGGGCAGGCTGCAGGAGGTGCGCATTGCCGACTTTCTCCGTGGTCCGCTGATGACGGCGTTCGAGGAGGTGGAGCCTGCCTACGAGGCGCTGATGGCGTTGCAGCGACTGCTGCGCGAACCGGACCTGGCCATGCGCTTCGACTATGAGCCCGGGGACCTGGTGATCTTCGACAACCGCCGGCTGCTCCACGCCCGCGACGCCTTCGAGGGCGGCTCCGGTGCACGCTGGCTGCAGGGCGTCTACCAGGAGCGCGACGAGGTGCGCTCGCGGCTGCGCATGGTCTGGCGTGCCGAGCGCTGGCAGCGGATCGATTCGGGGTCCGGGGGCTGATGCCGCCACCGCCAGTGTAACGGGACTGGAACACCGTTCTGCCATGGTCACCGGTGCCTTTGCACCATGGCGTACACAGGAGCAGAACGGAATGAAAACGGCAATCCGCAACGGCGGCGCGCTGGCGGCAGCGCTGGTGCTCGCCGGCGCCATCCTTTCCCCCGCGACGGCGGCGGCCGACGGGACCGCCCTCGTGACCAACGGCAACGACTCCGGCAAGGGCTCGCTGCGCGACGCCCTCGAGCGTCAGCAGGCGAGCCACGTGTTCATCGCGCCGTCGGTGACCACCGTCACTATCGAGAGCCCGCTCACCTACTCGGCACGCGCGGCGCTGACCCTCGAGGGCAGCGGGCAGACGGTGCGCACCGGGCGCAACGTCACCCTGCTCGCGGTGACCGAGGGCGCCGATCTCACCGTCTCCGACCTCGCGTTCGAGGGCCGCGGGGACTACAGCATCAAGAACCGCGGCGACATCGACGGCGAGGCCGGCAAGGGCATCTTCGTCGACGTGCGCGACGATCAGACCGGCATGGTCAGCGTCGAGCTGGACCGGGTCTCCGTGGCCGGTGTCGCGGGGCACGGGGTGCACATATCCGACTGCAGCCTCGCCGACGACTGCGGCGCCGGCAGCGGGGGCGGCGGCCAGGGCTCGGACGCCTCGGTCTCCCTCACGCTCAACGGCGTGCGCGTCGACCATGTGGGCTACGGCGGCTTCGACGCCGACGGCGTGCGCGTGGACGACCGTGGTCCAGGCGGCATCTACCTGTTCGTCGACGATTCCTCGTTCACCAATATCGGTGCCGACGGGCTCGAGCTCGATGAGGGCGACAGCGGCGATGTCTATGCCGAGGTCAACGCCAGCGAGTTCCGTGACAACGGCGGCTACTGCGACCCTGGGCTGCTGGCCGGTCACCTGCCGGAGCCGGCGGAGCGCGAGTTCAACGAGGCCGATGGCGCGACCGTCGGGGACGACGTCCCACCCGTCGTGACCGGCACGCTGGACGACAGCTGCTTCGAGCGCGAGGTCTCGACATACGCGTCCGGCAGCGTCGCGGCCTACGAGTTCGGGATCGACCTGGACGACGGCATCGACTTCGACGAGGCCGGCGAGGGTTCGCTGACGGCGACCATGAACGGCTCGATCGTGCGCGGCAACCTCGACGAGGGCGTGGACTTCGACGAGGGCGGCGACGGCGACGCCCGGGTGCGTTTCATCGCGACCGACGCCAGCGGCAATCACGACGACGGCTTCAAGCTCTCCGAGGAGGACGCCGGCGGCGTGACCGGGATGCTGGATCGCGTGAGGGCCGTGGGCAACGGCGGCAAGGGCGTCGTCCTGGAGGAGGAGAGCGCGGGCGGGCTGTTTGCCACCGTCTCGCACGCCACCACCGCCGGCAACGACGACGGCGAGGACACCGGCATCGAGGTCGTCCAGGAGGACGACGGCGCCGGCAGCCTGCGCGTGCGCCGCTCGACCATCGCCGAGGGCATTACCCGGGAGGGTGTCGAGGCGGACTGACTGCCGGGGCCAGCGTGGGCCCGCGGGGCGCGGAGCGTGCGCCATCCGCTTTCGCCCCCCGGGCCTGCCGGTTTCCGGACCCCGAAACCGGGCCGCGATCCCGTGGCCCCGCCCGTCTGGAGACAACCGTGTCCGGCTCCGTTCGCGGCGCGCGCACGCCGCTGGCGGTCAGCCCCTGGCGGCCCGGAACTGTTCCATCGCCTCGAGGACGTGGGTCGCGTACGTCAGCGATGGTCCGCCGCCCACGAGCACGGCGACACTCCGCGTCTCCACGATCGCCTCAGGGTTCGCCCCGGCCTCGAGGGCGCCGTGGGTGAGCATTCCTCGGTGTCCTGTCTTCGGTGCGGGCCGCTCGAAAACAGTCCCACGGCGGTCTCCCGCACACTGGCCTGGGTGTTCTTTCAAACGGGAGTCATCCTCATGAACGACCGTGAAGTTGATCGCCGCCTCCGGGAATGGGCCGGTATGCGGAGTGAAGTGAAGCGTGTCGCTGCCGTGGGCTTCCCGGCGTATGTCGAAGTCTTCATTGAGCCCGACATGCGGGGCATGGGCGGTGTGGACGAGAGTGGCGGGTTCGCGGCATGGGCCGACTACGCGGACCGGTGGCACGATGAGCTAGCGTCCGAGTTGGGGGGTGACGTCCGCGTTTACCCCTGGCTCGGGTCAGGGACCCCTGCATCCGAACGCCGTGTCAGGGAGGTACTTGGCCACCGTTCCCCGCGTTAGCGGTCACGGGTGGGGGCACGAGCCGGAGTGCCGTGGGCGTAAACGAAAAAGGCCCGGGAGGCATCATCCCGGGCCCTTGTGCCGTTCTGGTGGGCGGTGCTGGGTTCGAACCAGCGACCCCTGCCGTGTGAAGGCAGTGCTCTCCCGCTGAGCTAACCGCCCGAAAGCGCGGTGCGTAGAGTACTTCGGCCGCCGCCGCGCTGTCAACGCTCGGGTGCGCGTTCGCGCTTCGCCTTTGCTCCGTGAGTTGCTAGCATAACGGGCCTTTCAGCGGCGGCGGGCCCTGCCGAGCGGGCCCGAGTTCGAACCCCCTTTTCCGGAAGGCGCACATGACCGTAAAGACCCGTTTCGCCCCCAGTCCCACCGGCTATCTCCATATCGGTGGTGCACGCACGGCGCTGTTCTCCTGGCTGTATGCCCGGCGGCACGGCGGCCACTTCGTGCTGCGCATCGAGGATACCGACCGTGAGCGCTCCACCCCCGAGGCGATCAATGCGATCCTCGAGGGCATGGCCTGGCTCGGACTCGACTACGACGAGGGGCCGTTCTACCAGACCGAGCGCTTCGACCGCTACGCGGAGGTGATCGACCGCCTCCTGGAGGAGGGCAGGGCGTATCGCTGCTACTGCTCCCGCGAGCGGCTGGAGTCGCTGCGCGAGGCGCAGATGGCGCGCAAGGAGAAGCCCCGCTACGACGGGCGCTGCCGTCACCTCACCGAGCCGCCGGCGGACGCGAGTGGAGACCCGGTGATCCGTTTCCGGACCCCGCTGGAGGGGGAGACGGTGGTCAACGACCGGGTGAAGGGCCGCATCGTGTTCGCCAACCGCGAGCTCGACGACCTCATCATCGCCCGTGCCGACGGCTCGCCGACGTACAACTTCGTCGTGGTGGTGGACGACATGGACATGGGCATCAGCCATGTCATCCGCGGCGACGACCACGTCAACAATACCGCGCGCCAGGTGAACATCCTCCAGGCCCTGGGCGTGGAGCCGCCGGTGTACGCCCACGTGCCGATGATCCTGGACGAGGACGGCAAGAAGCTGTCCAAGCGCACCGGCGCGGCGAGCGTCATGGACTACCGCGATCAGGGCTACCTGCCCGAGGCGGTGCTGAACTATCTCGCGCGGCTGGGATGGTCCCACGGGGACCAGGAGATCTTCACCCTGGATGAGCTCATCCAGCTCTTCGACATCGACGACATCAACCACTCCGCTTCCAGCCTCAACAGCTCCAAGCTCCAGTGGCTGAACCAGCACTACATGAAGACCGGCGACCCGGCCCACGTGGCACGCCACCTGGCCTGGCACCTGGGCGAGATGGGTGTCGATCCGGCCGGGGGACCGTCGCTGGAGGCCCTGGTCAGTGCGCAGGCCGAGCGTACAAAGACCCTGCGGGAGATGGCGCAGAACAGCCTGTTCTTCTTCCGTGAGCCGGAGGGCTACGACGAGAAGGCGGCACGCAAGAACCTCAAGGCCGGGGCGGCACCCGTCCTCGCGGCGTTGCGCGAGGCCCTGTCCGGGCTCGGTCAGTGGCAGACCGAGGCGATCCACGAGACGGTCAGCGGGGTGGCGGAGGGCCAGGAGCTCAAGCTCGGCAAGGTGGCGCAGCCCCTGCGCGTCGCGGTCTCCGGCGGCCCCGTCTCGCCGCCGATCGACGAGACCCTGGCCCTGCTCGGTCGCGAGGCCACGCTGCGCCGTATCGAGGCCGCGGAGGCGTGGATCGCGGAGAATGTGGTCGATCAGCCCCAGGAGGGTTGACGACCCCCGGGCCGGTCGATAGGATACGCACTCCAACGCACGGGGCCATAGCTCAGCTGGGAGAGCGCCTGCATGGCATGCAGGAGGTCGGCGGTTCGATCCCGCCTGGCTCCACCAAACAAAACCGGTGGTTACGCCCTGAACCTCAGGGCGTTTCTACTTTAAGACGGGCGGATCCTCGGATCCGCCCGTTTTGTTTTGGACCTCCGGAATCATTACCTTTCCCCTTCATTCAGGATGGCGAGGCAGCGGGCCGTCATGGTGCCCGGGACGGTGTATCCGGCGGGGTCGTGCACGGCGGTTCAGGCCGCGTGCGACGTTTCCCGTAAACCGCTCGGCGGGGTCGCGCGCCTTCAGCGCCCGACCCGCGGGGGTGGCCGGTAAGGCCGTTACATGAAGTCGGTTGCCTGCGGGCAATCGGCCTGCTCGTGATCCCGACGTTCAGGTAGGGACTGTCTCGCGGATCAGGCGATTTGCGGAGTATAGAGGGTCTGTCCCTGATGACGCCGGAACATATGTGGACGGGCTTGCGCATGGCCGCCCCAACGCGGCCATGCTGGCTTCGCCCCGCCTGCGTAGACGCTGGAGGAACGCGCGGACATCAGGGTTATAAGTCCGGCCGCTCAAGGCAGTCGACGTCGCCCGCGCACGCGGGACGGGATGTTGGCTGCCAGGAGCAGTCAACCTACCGCACCGGCCCCTTCACGGGCACGGGGTTTACAAGACCCGTCGGCCACGGGAGAACCCCTCTCCCGGCCCTTCTCCCGCAGGGGGAGAGGGGCGTGGCACGTCCGTGGGTCGGTTGCCCCTGGCAACCGATCTGCCCGTGGCTGCGAAGCACGGTAGGCCGTGCGCGACGTCCCTGTCTGGTCATGGCGTCCGTCGTGGGCGCTCAGTTGCGCACTGACGAGAAGCGCCGGGGATAGACGTTGTCGGCCCCGATGCTTGCGGGGACGTCCCGCATCGCCGCCGATCGGGAAGGGTAGTCGCCGAGCAGTACGAGATGCCACGTGCCGTTGTCGCCGCTCACCGTGACCACCCGGGCCGAGTCGCGGACCTCCGGGTGGGCGTCCAGGAAGTTCGCGGTGGTCTGCTTCTTCCGTCCGGCGATGAGCTGCAGCGTGTAGCGTCCGCCGTCGCGGCTGGCCAGCCAGTCCTCGCCTGTCCGGGGCTGCTCGGCGGGTGCCTCCTCGTCACGCTCTTCCTTCGCCGTCTCCGGCGCGGACTCTGCCGCCGTGTCGGTGGAGGCGGTCTGCGTCTCCGGTGTCCCGTTCTCCTCGGCGGCCGGCGTGGGCTCACCTGCGGACGTCCCGGTCTCGCCGTCACTCGAACCCGCGCCGCTGGCTGGCGGTGCGGCGGCGTCCGCGCTCGCGATTTCGGTGGCGGTCTCCCCCTCGCCGTTGTCGGTTGTGTCGGTCTCGTTGCGTTCGATCGTCTCAATCAGTGCGTCGGGCAGCGCCGGGATGGGCCGGTTGAGCAGGGCGCTGCCCGCGGCGATCTCCGGCGGGAGGCTCACCGAGGGCGGCGTGTCACCCGTGTCGGGGACGTCGACGCGCTTCGTATCGGCGCCGGCTACCGGATCGGCGGAGCCCTGGTCTCCGTCGGTGGTTGAGTCGTCCGCGAGCGTTGCGCTCGCGGTGTTGGACGCCGGCTCCGGCTCGATATCGAGCGAGGTGGTCCTGGTGTCCCCGGTGTCCGGTCCGCCGGCGAGGAGTGCGTAGGTGAGGACGCCGACCGCCACCGCGCCGAGCGGCGGCGCGAGCCAGACGGGATGAATACGGCGGCGCCGCGTCACGGGTGCTGCCGCGGCTGCGGTTGCTTCTGATTCCGGCGGCGCCAGACGGATGCGCTGGATCTGGTCCGCCGCCCGTCCGGCCTCCTGGGCGAGGACCTCCAGCCGGTCCGCCTCCGCCTCGGGACAGAGCAGGGCGATGGGCATGTTCGCGTCGCGCTGGCTGACGAGTCGGCTCAGGGTGAGCAGGGACTGGAGGATGCGTGCCGAGAGCCCGTGCGCATCCTCCACGACCACGGCCAGGGAGAGATTACGGCTCCTGAGCCGGCGCGAGAGCTGATCCGCCGCTGCCGGTTCCCCCGGGTCCGTGCCCGGGTCGAGGAGCAGGCGTTCGGCCAGGTGGTCGTTGTTGTGCGCCGTCGTCACGTCGATGATCGCGGCCGCTGTTTCACTCCCGCCGGCAAGGGCCCGGGCCAGCTGGGCAGCCACTCCGCTGGCGGTCAGTTCGCCGTCCAGGGTGACGATGACGACATTGCTCGTGCACCGCAGCAGGTAACACGCCAGGTCGAGACGTGCGGCGATGTCGCCGTTTTCCTGGAGGAGACTGTCAGCGTCCTGCATGGTGGTCCTCTGTCGCGGTATTGCGGCGACGAGTGTAGCAGGGCAACGGGGCGTTTCCGTGGGGCAAGTCGCACCCCTCGACAGCGCCGGGCACTGCGGTCCGGCGTCGCTTGACACCGTGGGGGCGCCCGCCTAGTATTTCGCCCGCTTGCACGGCAGCGTCCCCATCGTCTAGCCGGCCTAGGACACCACCCTTTCAAGGTGGCGACACGGGTTCGAATCCCGTTGGGGACGCCATTTCCCTCCTTCCGTGATCGCGATCCTAATGCCGCGAGGGCGAGCGTCGCGAACCTCCGCTCCCCCCGGGATTCAGCGCTCAAGTGACGGAATTCAAAGACCGCATGGTCATGCGGCCTTTATTGCCATTCCGGTGGTCTCACCCGGTTGTGAGCACGGCACCTGCCAGTGCCAGCAGGCTGATCCATATCGCCATGGCCAGGCCCAGGGCGAGGGGCCGCCAGCCGAGACGCGCCACGGCCACCAGCCGGGTGTGCAGGCCCATGGCGACCATGGCGGCGGCGAGCAGGCCGGAGTCGACGGTCACGAGGGTGTCATGGAGCTGCGCGGGAACCGGGGCGAAGGAGTTCACGCCCACCATTACGACGAACAGCACGACGAACAGCGGTACCGGCGCGTGCCGGGCCGTGGTGGTGTCCGTCGTCGTGTCCCGCTCCCGGCGGCGCCACCATATCGCCAGGGCGGCGCAGGCCGGGGCCAGCATCGCGACGCGGGAGAGCTTGTACAGGCTCGCGTCGACGCCGGCCTGGTCGTTGAAGGCGAAGCCGGCGGCCACGACCTGGGCGACCTCGTGGATGGAGCTGCCGGCCCAGGCGGAGTACGTGGCCTCGTTGAGCCCCAGCGACGGCGCCAGGGCCGGGTATAGGAACATCGCGATGGTGCCGAAGACGGTGACGATGGCAATGGCGCAGGCGACATCCTCCTCCCGGCCGCGGACCACCCCGTCCACCGCCACCACGGCGGAGGCGCCGCAGATCCCGGTGCCGGAGCCGACGAGCACGCTCAGGGTGTCCGGCAGCCGGAGCGCACGTCCGAGCACCACGGCCAGGGTGAGGGTGCTGCCTACGGCGAGCACGACCAGCGCCAGGCCGCCCATGCCGACCGAGAGCATGTCCTGCACCACCAGCCGGAAGCCGAGAAGCACGATGCCAGTGCGCAGCACGTAGTGCAGCGTCCAGCGGATACCGGGTTCCATGGCCGCCGGGATCGGCACACACAGACGTACCAGGACGCCGGCGAGGATGCCCACGGTCAGCGCGCTCAGCGGAACTGCCTTGTTGAGCGCCGGCCACGCGGTGATGGCGTAGGACAGGCCGGCAAGCACGGCGCACAGGGTCAGGCCCGGAGCGACGGTGGCGATGCGGTCCAGCGCCGGGGCCGGCCGGCGGGCGGTAGTGGTGTCGGCGGGCATGTCCAGTCTCCGTCGGTAAAGGATGGCGAGACGGTACCGGCGGGAATTATTTCGCAAAATCGATTATTATTTATTTATAACTTAGGTGACGCCGAATTGTTGTGCCGATGAACCGCTTCACCCTGCGCCAGCTCGAGATATTCGCGACGGTCGTGCGCACCGGCCAGGTCAAGCGTGCGGCGTCGACGCTGCACCTCAGTCAGGCGGCGGTCAGCCAGGCCGTGCACGAGCTCGCCGACGCCCTCGGGATCACGCTGTTCGAGCGTCGCGGCCGGGAGATCGTGCCCACGGCGGCGGCGCGTCAGCTGCTGGAACTCGTGGCGGCCCCGATGGCGGCGCTGGAGGACGTCCCCGCGCAGCTCGCGCCGGGGGATGCCGCGGCAGAGCTGAGCGGGGAGGTGCAGGTTGCCGCCTCCAACACCATTGCCCGCTACGTTCTGCCCGCCGCGCTGGCACGGCTCGGCCGGCAGCACCCGGGCCTGCGGATTACGGTGCTCTCGGGCAACAGCGCGGCGGTGGAGGCGCGCGTCGCTGCACTGGAGGCGGACGTGGGTTTCATCGAGGGACCGGCCCAGCGGGACGATGTCGACGTCTCCGCCTGGCGTACCGATGCGCTGCAGGTGATCGCGCCGGCCGACTATCCGGTGGAGGGGTTGTCGGCGGCGACGCTGGCCGAGCATCCCTGGGTCGTGCGCGAGCCCGGGTCCGGGACCCGGGCGGTGTTCGAGCAGAGCCTGGCACTTGCCGGGCACCCGGTGCCCCGGGGTGGCCTGGTGATGGACGACAGCGGCGCGATCGTGCGTGCGGTGGCGTCCGGCGCGGGGCTGGCCTGTGTGAGCCGGCTGGCCGCGGCCCAGGCGAGTGTCCGGGGCGGGGTGCGCTTCGTCGACGTGCCGGAGCTCTCGCTGCGACGCCCCCTGTGGTGTGTCCGGCGTGCCGTGCCGGCCCATTCGCCGGTGGTCGAGCGCTTTCTGCGGGCGCTGGATGCCGCGCTCGATACAGGCGATGGGGGGCCGCCTACAGGTTGATGCAGACCACGCCGGCGAGGATCGCCGCGCCGCCGACCATGAAGTTCATGCTCAGCGGTTCGCCGAGCAGCAGCGCGCCAAAGGCCACGCCGAACAGGGGCGAGAGGAAGGAGAGCACGCCGAGCCGGGAGGCGAGGTAGCGCCGCAGCAGGGCGAACCACATGAGCAGGGCGGCGAAGGAGACGATGAGCGTCTGGTAGCCCAGGCTCGCCATGGCTTCGCCGGTCAGGCGTGCCCCGGCGAGGTCGCCGGCGATCCAGGCCGCGGGGATAAGCAGTGTGGCGGCGGTCAGGAGCTGGTAGAACAGCGTCTGTAGCGCCGGCGCCTCGGAGAGCCCGCTGCGGCGGACCACGAGGGTCGTGGCGGCCCAGCAGAGCCCGGCGAGGACCCCGAGGAAGTCGCCGAAGGCGATGGCGCTCGTGCCGTCGCCGTCGGAGGCAGTAGGTGCTATCGCGATGACCAGGCCGATGAAGGCGAGCGCGACCGCGAGCCAGTGGCGCGGCGCGAGTTGTTCGCCGGGAACGAGCAGGTGCAGTCCGAGTGCCGCGAACACCGGCGCAGTATAGAGAAAGACGACCATGTGCGAGGCCAGCGTGTAGTTCAGTCCGATCGCGACGAAGGCGAATTCGCTGGTGAAGCCGAGCCCTACCAGCACGCCGGGGCCAAAGCGCGAGGGATCGAACAGTGTCAGGCCGCGCAGGCGGGCGAGAATCCATACCAGAACCATGGCAGCGGTTGAGCGCAGCGCAATCTGGGCGAGGGGCGCGACGTCCCCGGCCACGGCCTTGATGGCGACCTGCTGCAGACCCAGGGCGATGCAGAAGACCGTCATCAGCGCGATGGCCTGGCCGTCCAGTCCCTGCCTTATCGCGACACCTCCGCCAGCCTGCTCCGCCACGATGCCGATTCTCCTCTGTTGGGTTCGACCATTGTCCGGGGAAGGCTAGCACTGGCCCGACGGCCGGACGAACGATATATTCACCGCACGAGGGTCAGGAATACTCAACCTATGATCGAGCGCCTGCCACTCAATGCGTTGCGTGCGTTCGTTGTTGCCGCGCGCCATGAGAGTTTCCAGCAGGCCGCTGCGGAGCTGCACGTCACCGCCGGTGCGGTGAGCCGGCAGGTCAAGGAGCTGGAGTCCCGGCTGGCCTTTCCGGTGTTCGAGCGCAACGCCCACGGCGTGCGTCTCAACGCGGCGGGCCGGCGTCTCGCGGAGAGTGCCGGGGCAGGGCTGGACCGGCTCGCCGAGGCCTACCGGGAGGCCCAGCGCTTGCCGCGCGCCGGCCTGTCGATCTCCGCTCCACCCTCGTTCGTGCAGCACTGGCTGCTGCCCCGGCTGGCGGGCTTTGATGCCCGCGGGGAGGAGGTCGCGCTGGAGGCAAGCGAGGTGCTCACGCAGCCGGAATGGGACGACGGCCGTGCCCGGCTCGCCATCCGCTACGGTACCGGGCCATGGCCCGGCGTGGAGGACCGGCCGCTGCTCTCCGACCCCATGTTTCCGGTGTGTTCGCCGGCGCTGCTGGAGCGTGGTCCGCCGCTGCAGGAGCCGGCTGACCTGGCGGGGCACACGTTGATTCATGTCTCCTGCACCGAGCCGGCGATTCCCACCTGGCGGCACTGGTTGGACCACGTCGGGGCCGCCGGGGTGCCGGCCCCGGTGCAGTGGCACTATTCCCTATTCAGTCATGCCTTGGACCAGGCCATCGCCGGCCGCGGTGTTGCGCTGGTGGGACGGGTCGTGGCGGCGGACCGCCTGGACAGCGGGGTGCTGGTGCGCCCGTTCGGCGAACGCTATGCATTCCCTTCGCCGTTCGGCTATAGCCTGATCACACCGGCGGCCGGCGAGCCGCCGCCGTTGGCGGTTCGTTTCATCGACTGGCTGATGGGGGAAGTGGCCCGGTTCCGGGAGGGGCATCCGGGCGACTAGCCGGCCCATGCCGTGTTTTCGCCCGGTGCCGCGTGGATGCCCGGGGAAGGCCGCCGGGTGGTGCACAATGGGTCGTGACGGTGACGGCGACTACGGATCGGATGCCACCGAAAACATGCTCTGCATGGTCTCGTTGGTCCAGTCCAGGCTGTCCGCGTAGCAGCCCTGCAGCATCGCCGGGTCGTCCCCGCGCGGCAGCTCGGTCCAGCGGCCGTCGACGAACAGGCATACCTTGCCCAGGACGTCGCCGACGTCGTTGTGTCCGCCTTCCAGTGCCTCCCGAATCTCCGTTCCGATATCGATCTCGGCAAGAAGTGTCTCCCGCGGGATGTCGAGCAGGGCGTCCATGTGGCGGAGCAGACCCGCGAAGAACGCCCGGTCGGGATCGGCGCGGCCGCTGCGTCCGGCCAGCAATTCGGACATGCGCGAGACGGTGAGTGCCTGGCGCACGAGCTCCGTGGGCGTGCCGTCCCGGGCGCCGAGCACCAGCAGGGCGACCCACTTGTGTACCTCCCGGCGCCCGAGCAGCACCAGCGCCTCCTTGAGGCTGCTTACCGGATGACGCACACCCAGGGCGCAGGAATTGAGCACGCGCAGCAGGCGATAGGTCAGCGGCGGGTCGCGTTCGATGAGCTCGATCAGTTGCCGGGTGGACACGTCCGGGTCAGCGAATGCGGCCAGCAGCTGTAGCAGGACGATGCGGTTGCTCTCGGGTACACGCCCGGTGAGCAGCTCCGGACGGCGCAGGAAGTACCCCTGGAAGAGCGTGCAGCCGAGCGTGCGGCAGTGCTCGAACTCCTCGCGCGTCTCCACCTTCTCGGCGAGCAGCGTTACGTTGTGGGGTGCGAGCAGCCGGACCTGTTCGGCCAGCCCGCGTTCGCCGAGCGCCTGCACATCGAGCTTCACGACGTCCGCCAGGGCGATCAGGGGCTCGAGGTGTCCTGCATGGGCGAAATCGTCCAGTGCGATGCGGTAGCCGGTCTCGCGGTAGCGTTCCAGGGCGGTGATCAGTGCCGGTGTGGGCGAGGCGTCCTCGAGGACCTCGATGACCAGCTCCGCCGGGGGAACGGCGGGCAGCGACTCGGCCTCGAGCATGTCCTGCGGCAGATTGACGAAGGCGGGCACGACACTGCTGCCGCCGGACCAGTGCAGGCTGGTGTAGCGGCTGATCAGGACCTCGCTCGTCGCCCGGTCGCCGTCGACCAGGTCGCCGGGACCGCGGCCGTCCGGACTGCGGTAGAGGAGCTCGTAGGCGACGACGTTCACCCCGGTGTCGAAGATAGGCTGGCGGGCCATGAGCACCTGGGTCGCTGTCTCCGTCATCGATGCCCCTGCTGTGTCGCCGATCGAGCGGCAGTGAACGTCCCCGCGACGATTTTTGACGAGCGTTATCCGGAAATCAACGCATGGGGCAAACGCCGCCGGTGGGGCGCCGCTGAACTGGTTGCAGAAAAAACCGTCGTTCGGCGTTAAGTGCCTTTTCTGATAATGATTTGCACTATTCGTGTGCTGAACTAATTTGCAGGTGCGGGAAGCACGAAAAACAGGTGCCGGCATCGTAAGGCAAGCCGTGCGATGGGCAGGTTCAAGGAGGGGGCATGCGTGGAGACGGAGACCGACTGTCCACCGGGATTGGTGGGCTGGATACCATCCTCGACGGCGGGCTGCTGCCGCGCTCGGCGTATCTGGTGCGTGGCGGGCCGGGCCTTGGCAAAACCACGCTCGGCCTGAATTTTCTCGCAGCGGCCGGGGATGAGGGCAACGCACTGTTCATCGGCTTTCAGGAGGCCGAGGACCAGCTGCGCACGAATGCCGCCTCGGTGGGTATCGATGTAGACGGCATCCGGTTTCTCAGCCTGGCCCCGGACGAGGAATTCTTCACCGGCCAGCAGGGCTACGATGTCTTCGCCTCGGCTGACGTCGAGCAGCAGCCGCTGGCGGAGCTCGTGGTCTCCGCGGTGGAGGCCGAGACGCCGACACGCGTGTTCGTCGACTCGCTCACCCAGCTGCGGTTTCTCTCCAGCGACGTTTTCCAGTATCGAAAGCAGGTGCTTTCGTTCCTGCGCTTTCTGCGCGACCGGGGCGCCACCGTACTGTTCTCCTCGGAGAGCAGCCGGGACCTGCCCGACGACGACCTCCAGTTCATGGCCGACGGTGTGATCGCGCTGGGCCGTGACGATATCGGCGCGTCCCTGAGCGTTACCAAATTCCGCGGTTCCGGGTTCCGGGAAGGGCCTCATCAGATGCGCGTGAGCGCACGTGGGCTGGAGGTGTTTCCGCGCCCGAGTCCGCCCGAGAGCAAGCTCACCGAGCAGCAGCGGGGGATCTGGTCGACGGGGATCGCGGCGTTCGACGACATGCTCAGCGGTGGGCTGGAGGCCGGGACGGTTTCGCTTGTCACGGGTCCGTCCGGTATCGGCAAGTCGACCTTTGCCTCGCTGTTCGTTGCGCAGGCGCTGCGCCGTGGGACGCGTGCCGGAATCTATCTCTTCGAGGAGGAGATGGCCTCGTACCTGACGCGTACCGAGGGGTTCGGTATCGAGCTGCGTGAGCCTGCGCGTGAAGGACGGCTCACCATTGAGCAGATCGAGCCGATGCGCTACCTGGCCGACGAGTTCGCCCTGCGTGTGCGCGAACACGTCGACAAGGAGGGTGTGGAGCTGGTGGTGCTCGACAGCATCGCCGGCTTCGAGCTGGCCCTGGACGGCGAGGGCATCAAGGCGCGACTGCACGCGCTGGCAAAATCCCTGGCGCGTGTCGGAGTGACGGTGCTGCTGATCAACGAGATCGAGGCCATGAGCGGGCAGAGCAGCATCTCCGAGCGCAGTATCAGCTATCTGGCCGATAACGTGATCTGTCTGCGCTATGTCGAGCTGGATGGTGAGATGTGCAAGTCGATCAGTGTGCTCAAGAAGCGGCTTAGCGATTTCGACCACACGCTCTACGCCTTCGAGCTGAACGAGGGCAGCATCCGTCGGGGGGAACCGCTGCGTGGTCTGGGAGATGGCCTCATGACCGCGCAGGCGCGACAGCGGAACCCTTAGTCATGACGGACAGGGGCAAGGACGTCCTTCTCGTGATGAAGCGCCCGGGCAACGTCGCCGTGATCCGCGAGGCGCTGGTGGGCCTCGGTTATCGCGGTATCGGCATCGACGACGAGACCGCGCTCGCCGATGCGGTGGCGGCGCCGCCGATGCCGGCGCTCGCGCTCGTGGACGTCTCGGGCTTCGGCCCGTCGGTCTGGTCCATGTGCGCGGTCCTCCAGGCGAACGAGGTGCCTTTCGTGGTGCTCTCCGCGCCCGAGGAACTCTCTCTCGGTGGTCGTGCCGTTGCGAGCGGTGCCCGCACCGTGGTGCAGAAACCCGTCGCCAAGGTGGCCCTGTTGCGAATCGTCCGCGATCTGGCAGGTCCGGGATGAAGCAGTGTAACCACTTGCACACCGTCGGACGACGGGGAGGCAGGGCTTGAACTACCGGTATGATGATCTCCACGGGGTGGCGTGGCGCGGAGTGGCGACGGACACGGTGGACGATACCGTGCCTGCCGACCGCGTTCTGCTCCTGCTCGGCGCCTCCGGCAACCGGCGCCTTCTCGAGGGCCACCTACAGGATCACTGCACGGTGCTCGAGCCGGGCAAGTGCGGGTTGCCTGAGGACGGCTTCGATCTGGTCATCGCCGACGTCGGCGGATTCCGGCACTGGCGCCGCCGGCTACAGGAGGCGAAGCGGCGCGAGGCGCCGACCTTCCTGCCGGTCGTGCTGCTGCTCTCGCGCTCCGAGCTGGATCGCCGGCTGGCGGCGTTATGGGATGTGGCCGACGAGTTCATCGTCACACCGATCGAGCGCCGCGAGTTCAGCGAGCGCGTGGCCATGCTGTTACGCGCCCGTTCCATGGCCATCGCCCAGCGCGATCACCTGGCTTACCTGGTCAACTACGACAGTGTGACCGGGCTGCCGAACAAGAGCCTGTTCCTCGACCGCCTGGTCGCCGCCATACGTGAGGCGTCGGTGCTCAACCGGCAGCTGCCGGTGACCGTGATCCGTATCCCCCTGGGCCGGGTGCTCAAGTCCTTCGGCCACCATGCGCTTGAACGGGCGGTGACCGCCTGTTCCCGGCGCCTGCAGACGTTACTGGGTGATACCGCCTCGCTGGCGCGGCTGTCCACGGACGAATGGGGGCTGCTGCATCGCCCGGGCACCACGGTGAACGAGGTGCTGGAGGTGTGCGGGAGAATCCGCCAGATCGCGGAATCGCCGGTGGAGATCGGTGACGAGCGCGTGCGCATTACCCCGCGGGTCGGCGTCGGCCTTTACCCGGAGGATGGGGCGGATGCCGCGACGGTCCTCGACCGGGCGACCAGCGCCCTCTCGGAGACCGACGATGTCGGGCCGGTATTTTACTCCCGCCAGGTCCAGCAGGAGGCGTTACGGTTCGTGCGCACGGAGGCACGGCTGCTGGAGGCGCTGGAGAAAGGCGAGTTCGAGCAGTGGTTTCAGCCCCAGCTGTGTCTGGAGACGGGCAGGATACTGGGGGTCGAGGCGCTGGTGCGATGGCGTCTGCCCAGCGGGGAGCTGGTCCCGCCCGGGGAGTTCCTTGCCGTCGCCGAGACGTGCGGCCTCATGCCCCGAATCGATCACTGCATGCTTGTGAACGTGTGCGCGACCATGAGCGAATGGCGTCGGCAGGGGGTGGGGATCGAGCGGGTTGCGGTGAACGTCTCCGCCGAGGACGTGCGCGCCCCCGGGTTTGCCGCAACGATCCGCGACACCCTGGAGCATTACCAGCTGCCGCCGCCGTCCCTGGAGCTCGAGCTCACGGAGACGGCGCTGTTCGACATCTCTGACGAGAACCTCCAGAAGCTCAACGATCTCAGGGGCCTCGGCGTCAGCATCGCCGTGGACGACTTCGGTACCGGCTACTCCTCATTGAGCTACCTCCATCGCCTGCCCATCACCACGCTCAAGATCGACCGCGCATTCATCACCGACGTGCACCGGGACGAGACCAACGCTGCGATCACCCGCACCATCCTGTGGCTCGCGCACAATTTCGGTCTCGAGACCGTCGCTGAAGGGATAGAGACCCCGGACGAAGCACGTTACCTGCGCTCCCTTGAGGTATACAGCGTTCAGGGGTTTCTCTTCGGTCGTCCGATGCCGGCGCGGGATCTGCTTCGCTGGATGAAGCAGCGCAGTGCGCGCTGGCGGCTGTGATCCCCCGGTGGGAGGCCGGTTCAGCCGGCGGGCGGATGCGGGTGGCAGCGCCGGGCGAGTTCGGCGCGCGAGTGCACGCCGAGCTTGTGATAGGCCCGGCGCCGGTAGGTCTCGGCGGTGCCCGGGTTCATCCCGGCCGCTGCCGCCGCGCTCTTGAGCGTGTGGCCGCGTAGCAACAGCGTACACAGCTCGCGCTCGCGCGTGGAGAGCGTCTCCAGCAGCCGGCTCTCCGCCGTGCCGGGGCCCTCCGTCGGTGGGCCGTCGCTGTAGTGGCGGCGCATCAGGCTTGCCAGCAGGGGGGCGAGCGCCGAGATCTCGTGGACCTCGTCGCCGGTGAAGGCCCCTTCGCCGCGGCCGCGATAGAGGTTGAGGTAGTAGGCCACGCCCTCGCCGGGCACTCGCAGCGAGACCTTGTCCACCAGCGCGGGTCGGGCAAAGAACTCGTCGCGATAGGCGTCGGGCATCGCCGTCGTCCGCATCGCCTCCGGCGCGGCATCGTCAGTGGGGCGCGTCAGCAGCTGGCGCAGCCGTGGGTAGTTCGGGTCGTTGCGGAACCCGCCGCCGACGTAGCGCCGGGCAAGCCTCTGGGCGAGCGCCGGCTTGCGCGGGTTTGCGGCGAGCAGGCAGCCCATGCGGTCGCCGTGTCCGTAGGCGAAGAGCATGCACTGCTCAATGCCGGTCTGGCGCCTCAGCAGCGCGAGCAGGGCGTCCTCGAAGTCCGGGCGACCGATGGCGTCCACGCATGCTCCGGCGGCCCGGAACGCCGTCGCGCCCATGCGGTCGTCTCTATCGGTTAGCGTCGCCATAACGGGATGTCCTGCATTTCACGGGACAGGCTGAAGTCCCTCTCTCCTCTAGCATGGACACGATACGTCCTGAAAGGTTGGTAAACGACCGTCCCGGTCACCGCAAGCCAGGGGAGGAGAGCCATGCGGCCTGCCGGACGCGGCGAGTACGACTCGCTGTATTTCGACTATCCATACTATGCCTTCGAGCGTCCACCGGAGTTGGACGGCACCCACCGGCGACACACCGTGGCCATCGTCGGCGCCGGGCCGGTGGGTGTGACCGCCGCCCTGGAGCTGGCACGCCACGGGGTGGCGAGCGTGGTGCTCGACGACAAGGACACCGTCAACGATGGCTCCCGGGCCATCTGCATCTCCCGTCACAGCCTGGAGATCCTCCAGCAGCTCGGTGTCGCCGGGCGCTTCACCGACAAGGCGCTGGGCTGGCGTTACGGGCGCACCTACTTCGGCGAGCGGGAGGTGTTCCGTCTGGAAATGGCGCACTCCGAGCAGGAGCGGTTCATGCCGATGTACAACATCCAGCAGCAGTACATCGAGCGCTTCCTCATCGAGCGTGCACAGGAGACCGGGCTGGTAGCGCTGCGCTGGCGCAGCCGGGTGCGTGACGTGGATGCCGGCGACGACGGCGTGAGCCTGTCCGTGGACACGCCGGAGGGATGGTATCGCCTGGACGCCGACTACGTCCTGGCTGCCGACGGGGCGCGCAGCGGGGTACGGCGGGCGTTAGGGCTCGGCCTCCAGGGCGAGGCCTACGAGGGGCGCTATGTCATCGCCGACATACGCATGCGCTCGGACTTCCCCACGGAACGCCGGGCGTTCTTCAACCCGCCGGCGCTGCCGGACTCGACCCTGCTGGTCCACCGTCAGCCGGACGACATCTGGCGTATCGACTACCAGCTCGGTCCCGATGACGACCCCGACGAGGCGCTGAAGGAGGCGAGCATCCGGCGAAACGTGGGTGCCGTCGTGGAGATGCTTGGCGAGGCCGACGACTGGGAGCTGGAGTGGTGGAGCCTTTACAAGGCCTACACCCTGGCCCTGGATGATTACCGCCACGGCCGGGTGATGTTCATCGGTGATGCCGCCCACCTGGTGCCGATATTCGGCGTGCGCGGTCTCAACAACGGCTTTGCCGACGCCATGGACGCGGGCTGGAAGCTCGCCTGGCGGATCCGGGGCTGGGGTGGAGATAGTCTGCTGGCGAGCTATACCCCGGAGCGCCGCGGCGCGACGCTGGACGTCTTCGCCAACGCCGGGCGCAGCACCCGCTTCATGACCCCGCCGACGCGGGGCTATCGGCTCATGCGCGATGCAGCGCTGTCGCTCTCGCTGAGCTGCGACTATGCCGGCGGGTTCGCCAACCCCCGCCAGGTCACACCCTACACCTACGCCGACAGCCCATTGACCACGCCGGACACGGTGCCGGGGTTCGCGGCGGGGCCTGCGCCGGGGGCACCGCTGGTGAACCGCCGGCTCGGTGAGGACGACTACCTCCTGGATCACCTCGGCCCGGGCTTCAACCTGCTGTACTTCAGCGACGCGGGGGACGTCGAGCCGGCACACCGGGAGTCACTGGAGGCACTCGCCGGCGGGGCGATGCCGCTGCACTGCCTCGTCGTGGGCGCGCGGGTCGACGAACACGCACCGTGGACGCCGGTTCCGGATCCCGACCGCGGTATCGCCGCTGCCTACGGCGCGCGGGCCGGGAGCTGCTATCTCGTGCGCCCGGACCGGCACGTCGCCGCGCGTTGGCGCGACCTCGACACGGCCGCCCTGTACCGTGCCCTGGCCACCGCTACCGGAGGGATGTCCTGATGGCGTCGCATACTGAAGAGCACCTGCCGTTCCCGGAGCTGGAGGCGGCCTACGAGCGGATCGCGGAGACGTTGGATAGGTTGCCGGAACGGCAGACATCGCTGTTCCTGGCCAAGCTCTCCCTGGCGCTTGCCCACCGTGTGGGCGACGGCGAGCGGGTCCGTGCGGCCATCGACGAGGCGGCCCGGGATATCGGTGACTGAGCGCCCGCGCCGTGCGTTGTATGCCGGGACAACACCGCCGAGGGGCGGGGCTTTGCGCGTTGCCGGGTGATGGGGGAGACTGCCACGGTACCCACCCGGCAGAGAGGAGCGCCCCATGGCCCATGCACGACACATCGGCTATGGCGACGGTGACGATCCGAGCGCCATGACCCTCACCCTCGGCCCCGAGCAGCTGGTGATCCGCCGGCGCTACGAGGCGGCCAGCATCTTCAACGACTTCCTCGTCGCCGGCTGGTTCCTGGTGGGCAGTATCCTTTTCCTTTACCCGGACTGGGAGCCGGTCGGTGTGTGGCTGTTCATTATCGGCAGTGCGCAGTTCATGCTGCGCCCGACGCTCCGGCTCGCGCACCGTATTCACCTGCGCCACGTCCCGCCGAGCCGCTGGGAGATGTAGTGCCGCCGTGCCGTCCGCCGCCTTCAGGTGCGGAAGCGTGTGACCACCCGCTCCAGTGCCTCGGCGCTCTGCGCCACCTGTCCGCCGGCCTGTTCCGTACGCTGCGCCCCGGTCACCGTCTCCTCGCTGACCTCGGCGATGTCCCGGGTGTGGCCGTCGGCCACCGTGACCGTCTCATTCTGGCGGCCCGCGGCATCGGCGATACGGTGGTTGATCCCGGTAATCGCGTCCACGGCCTCGTTGATGGCGCGAAGGGCCTCGCCGGCCGTGTCGACTGCACTGACCGTGGTCCCCGCGTCGTCACGGCTGCGTGCCATCGCCTGTGCAGCCTCGCGGGAGGAGGCGACGAGCTTCTCGATGGTCTCGGCCACGTCGCCGGTGGCCTCCTGCGTGCGGGCGGCGAGAGAGCGCACTTCCTCGGCGACCACGGCGAAGCCGCGACCCTGCTCGCCGGCGCGGGCCGCCTCGATGGCGGCGTTGAGGGCGAGCAGGTTGGTGCGCTCGGCGATGTTGTCGATCACCCCGAGGACCTCCTTGGCGCTCTCCGTGCCCTGCGCCAGCGACTCCACCATCCGGCCGGCCTCGGCGACCCCGTCGGCGAGCCGGCTGATCGCCCGGGAGACCTCATCGACGCGGGCGTGGCCGTTGTTGGCCTGATCCCGCGCGTCGTCGGCGGCGCGACTGGCCTCGTCGGCGTTGTCGGCGACTTCCCGTGCGGCCTCGCGTACCTCGGTCATCGCCTGATTCAGGCTCTCGATCCGCTCGGCCTCCGTGTTCGCGCCCTCGCGGGTGCGCTGGGTCTGTTCGGTGAGCGTGGAGGCGGCGTCGCGCAGGCGCTCCGTTTCTCCGGCCAGGCTGCGCACGGTGGACTGGAAGTGCTCCAGCAGCCGGTTGACCGCATCGGCCACGCTGCGGAACTCGTCGTTGCCGCGCACGTCGATGCGTGGACGCAGGTCCTCCTCGGAGGCGACGGCCTCGGTGGTGTCGCGCAGGGCCCGTAGCGGCCGGATCACCACCCGGCCGATAACGGCGCTTAGCACCGCCAGTCCGGCGAGGAAAATGGCGAGGTTGATGCCCACCGTGGTGGTGATGTCCCGCCAGACCGCTGTGTCCATGCCGGCCATTGAGAAACGGACGCGTGTAGCACCGAGCACGGCGCCCTCGTCGGCGTTCGCGTGGCAGCCGGTGCAGTTGGTGCCGTGATAGTCGGTGAGGTTGAGGTGGGGGACGGCCACGGTGAGGGCGCGGCCGTCCTCGCCCTGCGCCACCGAGACGACGCGCTCGCCGGAAAGGACACGACGGTCGATGGCGTCCCGGGGCTGCTCCTCGTCCATGCCCGGGCCGTAGAGCGCCTGGACAGGCTTGCCGCGCAGGGTACGCGCGGAGATTACGTTCTGGTGGGACTCGAGCTTACGGAAGAGGATACCGCGGCGTTTCATCTGCCCGGTCAGCATCAGTGCATTGAGGCTGTCCAGGTGGCTGGAGATCAGGGTGTCGGCCTGTGCCACGGCGTTGTCGAGCACCCGGGCGCGCTGGCGGTGTGCCGAGTAGACCGTCACCAGCGCCATCGCGAGCAGGAATACGCCGGCAATCGCCGGCAGGATCTTCAGCTTGATGGATATACGTCGCATGCCCCGTCCTTTCTGCCCCCTCGTCCCTTTGCCCCGGTCTTATCGGCACGTCGGGGTCCTTGTTTAGTCCATTTCGGATTCTACCGGGCCGGGACGGCCGCCTCTTGAGCTGGATCAGCTCGGTGGCTGTCGCTGTTCGGAGACAGGCCGCCGGCGGTTCGACACCACCGGGCCGGTTGTGGCGGGCGCTGCGCCGTATGGGGGCCGGCGGCGGCGCGGTCTCCGTTCATCGGCGTTTCGCGGCCGCAGGCACCGTAATTGACCGTCGTCATCCCCGGCGCACCAGGGCCGGGCATAACGTGATTCCCAGTGCGTGCCGGTGGATAACCGGGGCGCGCCGGAGTCGGATCTCCGGGGGCGTGATGTTGGGTGATTCCGGGAGGAATACGAGATGGCCAAGGAGATGAAGGCGGACGCGCCGAAGGCGGTGCCGGCGGAGCAGACGCCGGCGCCGACGGGTCGCACGATGGGTGTTTTCGACGATGTCGACCGGTTCATGGACACGGTGTTCGAGCGCGGGTGGATGCGCCCGTTCCGCTGGGAACATCCGCTGTGGGAGCGCATCGCAGGGGGCGGCGAGGGCCGGATCCCGCGGGTGGACCTGCTCGAGCGCGACAGCGACGTGCTGCTGCGCGCCGAGCTGCCGGGGGTGCAGCGCAGGGACCTCGACGTCTCGGTGACGGACGCCACGGTCACCATCCGGGGGGCAACGGCGAGCGAGAAGCGCGCGGAAGAAGGGGCCTATTTCCGCAGCGAGATCGCCCGCGGGGCGTTCAGTCGCACGGTGTCCCTGCCGGCCAAGGTCGACGCGGACAAGGCGGATGCCCGCTTCGCGGACGGCATCCTCGAGATCACGCTGCCCAAGGTGAAGGAAGCCCGCCGCCGGCGTATCGAGGTGCGCTGAGGGCGGGCTTGATCGTCGTGTCGCCCCTGGGGCGAGGACTGCATGGAGGAAAGGACGATGACGACATCATCACTACGATCTCTGAACACGTTCAACCACGAAATGCTGGATGTCGGGCGCGATATCTCGGAGGGCGCGATGCGCAGCGCCGCCTGCCTCGGTTACGGGGCGGACGGTCCGGAGCGCGCCTACCGTGAGGGCGTCGCCGTGGCCCACAACGCGGTGGAACGGACCATCGGGCTCGAGCGTGCGATGGTTCACGCCTGGCGTGCCCAGGCCCGTGAGCAGCCGGCGAGCGGCGCCCTCTGGGAATCCGCGCTTGGCCTCATTGAGCAGGGTATCGACACCCGGGAACGCCTCTGGACGGCGTGGTTCCGCGCCCTCGAGGGCGCGTCCGTGAATGCGTTGACCGGTGCGATGCCGGCTATGTGGGGCGAAGCGGGCAGTTCGGCCCGTAGCGGGGCGGACGAGCCGCAGGCCGCGTCGTCGAAATCGTCGGCACGGGCCACCCGTGGCGGGCGCACGGCGTCCCGTGGACAACCGAGGTCGGAAACCGGCGGACAGTCGGCGGCCCAGGGCTAGCTCGGATCCGGGAGCCCCGAATCGCCAGGGAGGAGAGAGTCATGCCCGATATCGATCGGACAGCGGTGTTTGCGTGGCCACGGCGGGCGCCCACGGCCCGTACCGCTCTGGCGGCACGGCGCCGTCGGCGCTTCGGCTGCGAGATCCATCCCGCCTGGGACGGTAGTGGCTGCTACGTGCTCTGGGCCTGGGTGGAGCAGGAGGGTGAATGCGAGTGGGCCGTGCTTGATCATGAGGACGGCGCACCGTTGCGTTTCTGTACCCCGCAGCGTGCCCAGGCGTATGCCCTGAAGCGCGGCTATGGAACGGATGCCGTGCGCATGCGGTGGCCGCCGACGGCGCGCTGATACAACGCTCGTCGGCGTATGCCGGCCACCGGTCCACTAACGCGTCGATTCCGGCAATGATCTGAATTTCTGAGAAGTTATTCCGTTTTGCCTGTGGCGTGATGCGTCTATATTTTCCGGGAAATCCCGTGAAACGCTGTCCACCGGCGCGCGCCGGTGGACAGCGTCCCCGCGTCGATGGTGTCTTCTTGACCAGGGATGGGGCCTGATCGAGCACGGGTGCCGACAGGGCATCGCCATCGAGGGGCTGGCGTTTAGGGAGGGACGCGGTATGGATACACGCCAGGGCAGAGACGCCGTTGTCGAATTCCGCCCGGACTGCCCCCTGTGCGGCAGCTCACCGTGCGTATTCCATTGCAGGGATGAGTGTACCGAGGCGAGGACGCTCCGCCGGATCGTGGAAGTGGGACGCCCGATGGTCCTGGGGCAGTACCTCTACCACGCCGGCTCCCCGTTCGCAGCGCTGTACACGGTCCGCGCGGGTACGGTCAAAACCTGCGCCGTCACCGAGGACGGGGAGGAGCGCGTCATCGGCTTCAGTTTTCCCGGTGACATCGTCGGTCTTGATGCGATCGGTGGCAGCACCTACCTGACGGACGCCTGCGTGCTCGAGACCGCGAGTGTCGGTGTCATCCCCTTCGCCCGTCTGCAGCCGCTCCTCAGCGAGGTGCCCGCCCTGCAGCACCGCCTCCTTCAGGCGATGAGCCGCCAGATCGCCGCCGAGCACGAGATGCGGCTGGCCCTGCTCAAGCGTACCGCGGAGGAGCGTTTCGCCGTGGGTCTGATGAGCCTGTCCGAGCGCTTCGCGGGCCGGGGTCTGTCACCGACCGCCCTGCGTCTGGCCATGTCCCAGGCTGAGCTCGGCAGCTATCTCGGACTCGCTCCGGAGACGGTCAGCCGGCTGTTCCGCCGCTTCCGCGAGCAGGGCTGGCTCGATGGTACCGGACGGGAATGCGAGCTTCTCGATATCGGCGCGATCCGGGCGGTGGCCCGGCGTCAGCGCGGCGTACCGTCAGGGTCTTCCGGCGATGAAGCCTTGCGCGCTGTCGGAGCGGGGCGTTCCGGCGGCGGCTCCTGATCGTGCGTGTCTGCCTGTGACGGCCCCGCGGGCGGAACGCCTTTGACCGGTGTGGATTGGGGCAGGGACGATTTTTCAGGAGGAATTCGGGATGAGGACAGTCAGCAGCAGTATGCGTGTGGCCGCGGTAGCGGTAACGGTGACCTGGGCGGTGTTAACCATGCCGGATGTGGCGGCCGCGGGTGGCGGCGGGGGTTCCGGTCACCGGCAGATGATGACCGATGGGCAGGGCGGCGGCGGGGTTCGCAGCCTGGACCAGGACCGTCTGCGTGAGCTGGATCAGCTTCGCGACCGGATTCACAATACGAACGATTCCGCTGAACGCCAGCGCCTGATGCGGACCTACCGCCAGCGTATCGACCAGGACTTCGAGATGATGCGCCGGGGGCAGGGGCCGGGCCCCAATGCCAGCGATGCCGAGCGGCTGCGTTACATGGAGAACCGCACGGAGCGCATGCAGCGCCTCATGAACCACATGTGGGAGTACGAGAACCGCATGGGTGCCGGCGACGAATGACCGGTGCGGCGTGCATCGCCGCTTGATCGGTCGCCGTCCGAAAGGCGATAGTCCGGTTGCAAACTGATGACCCCGTGCCGCCCTGGCCGGGGTCGCGGTCGCCTTTCAGCAACCGGGAGTAATGCCATGCAGATCGATCTTACCGGCCGCATTGCCGTCGTCACCGGCTCGACCGCGGGTATCGGGTTCGCCACCGCCCGCGGCCTAGCGGGCGCCGGGGCCTCGGTAGTGGTCAACGGGCGGCGCAGCGAATCCGTCGACGCGGCCGTCGCCCGCCTGCGCGACGAGGTCCCGGGTGCCGAGGTGCGCGGTGTGGCCGCCGACCTCGGCACTGCGGAGGGCTGCGACGCCCTGGTCGCCGAGGCCCCGTCGGCGGACATCCTGGTCAACAACGTGGGCATCTTCGGCCCGCAGGACTTCTTCGAGACCGATGATGCCGTCTGGGAGCACTTTCTCGCGGTGAACGTGCTCTCCGGCGTGCGCCTCTCCCGGGCCTATCTCCCCGGCATGGCCGAGCGGGGCTGGGGGCGTGTGATCTTCCTCTCCTCCGAGTCCGCGCTCAATATCCCCGCGGACATGATCCACTACGGCGTCACCAAGACGGCGGATCTGTCGCTCTCCCGCGGGCTTGCCAAGCGCATGGCCGGTACCGGTGTCACCGTCAACGCCGTGCTGCCCGGGCCGACCCTCTCCGAGGGCGTGGGCGCGATGCTTGCGGACGCGCAGCAGGCGGGGGAGTCCCTGGAGGAAACCGCGGCCTCGTTCGTGCGTCGTGAGCGCCCGAGTTCGATCATCCGGCGTGCGGCGACGGTCGAGGAAGTCGCGAATATGGTCGTTTACGTGGCCTCGCCGCTGTCCTCCGCGACCACCGGGGCGGCGCTGCGCGTGGATGGCGGTGTGGTGGACAGCATCGCCTGAGCGCCGTTCTCAGTCCGCTCCGCCGGTGCACGGCGGGCCGGCGCGGCCCGCCAGGCAGCGGATCACGGCGTCGTCGCTGACCTGGCCGAAATCGCGGAAGTACTGGCCCACGGCCATGAAGTCGCCGGGTGTGGCGAGACAGACGACCTCGTCCGCCAGCGCATCCAGGGTCTCGACCGCCTCCGGCGGCGCGACGGCGAGCGCGGCGACCAGCCGCGCCGGTTTCCGCCGCCGGACCGCGCGCAGGGCGGCCGCCATCGTGGCGCCGGTGGCGCTGCCGTCGTCGACGATCACCACGGTGCGTTCCGCCGGATCCACCGGCGGGCGCACAGGGGTATAGCGCCGGCGGCGCCCGCGCAGGGTGTCGAGCTGGGCGGAGACCTCGGCATCCACGTAATCGGCGCCGAGGTGGCGGCGTGCGTCCTCGGACAGGTCCGTGGTGCCGTCCTCGCTCACCGCACCGATGGCGTACTCCGGGTTGCCGGGGGCGCCGAGCTTGTGCACGAGCACCACGTCCAGCTCGCCGTCCAGTGCGTCGGCCACGGCCGCGGCCATGGGGACACCGCCCCGCGGGATGCCGAGGATCAGCGGGCGGGTTCCGGTGAGATGGCCGAGTCGTGTGGCGAGCTGTTCTGCGGCGTCGGTGCGATCCCTGAACATGGCGGGCGTCCTCCCCGGATGCTGGGCATTGTCTTTGTGGTGTGCTATTGCCTGAGCGGTGGGCGTAACACCCTCGGCGCGCGCCCTGCCGAACAGTATGGTTCCGGAGCGGTCATCCTGGGAATGTTCTCAGGGAGGAGTGAGGCATGACGGTGGGCGAGTACTGCAACCGCAACGTGATCACTATCGATGCCGACGAGTCAGTGCGTGCCGCGGCGGAGCTCATGCGGCGTCACCACGTGGGCGATCTCGTCGTGCTCGAACCCGGCCGGCCGCCGGCGGCGATCGTCACCGACCGGGACCTGGTGGTCGAGGTCCTGGCACCGGGGCTCGACCCCCAGGCGCTCGCGGTGCGTGACATCGTTACCCACTCCGCGTTCTTCGTGCACGAGGGCGACAGCCTCTTCGACGCGCTGGAGGTGATGCGCGGGCGCGGCGTGCGGCGGGTGCCGGTGGTGGACGAGGCCGGCGATCTCGCCGGGATCATCGCTGTGGACGACGTTGTCGGCCTGCTCGGGGAGGTGCTCGAAGACCTCGCCGCCGTGGTCGAGCGCCAGCGTGACCGCGAGGTGGACGAGCGGCCCTGAGGGGCCGCACCGGTCACAGCAGCTGGCGGCGGATGCGGCGGTTCCAGTTGCGCGAGAACACGCGCTGGCCGTTCTCGTAGGCGTCCAGCTCGGCGTGCACGTGGAAGTGCCCGCCGTCCGCGGTGAGCAGGGTGCGGGCGCGGGTCTCGATATCCCAGCCCTCGCGGCGCAGGCGCTGGCGGGTGACCACTTCGCCGCTGGGCGAGCTGAAGTCGTCGCCCGCGTAGCGGTAGTACTCCCGGGTCTCGTCGGTCAGCTCGATGTCGGCGTCCTCGATGCGCACGGTGCCTTCGTCCTTGATCACCTCCAGGGTCGCGTAGTCCCCTTCAAGGTCGCGGTGCACCAGCCAGCGGTACTCCGCCTCGTGCAGCCGTGTTACCGGCGACGGGGCCGGGTAGTCCGGTGCAGGCAGGCGTACCGCCGGCGCGTTCGTCTGGGCGCTGCGCACCGGCAGCCACAGGCGCGTGTCCCCAAGGTCCACGGTGAGCCGGACGGGTTCCGGGGACGGCCAGGCCAGCGGCCAGTAGGAGGTGGAGATCGCCAGCCGCACGCGGTGGCCGGTGGCGAAGGCGTGGCCCACGTTGTTGAGCGGGACGCGGACCCGGTAACGCCGCCCCGGTGTCAGCGGCTCCGGCTCGGCGTGGCTGTCGCGGTGGGTAAGGTTCAGCAGGCCGTAGGTGGTGCGTGTCGCCTTGTCGTCCGGTGCGACGTCGGAGAGACGCACGGCGACCATCGCCACCGGCCGGTCCACGGAGAAGGCGAGTTCCAGCTCCGGCGCACCGAGCAGCTCCAGGGGGGCCTCCAGCGGCGCCGTGTCGAACACCAGGGCCCCGCCGTCCTCCTCGCGCTGGTCGTAAGGCAGGTCCGGGCCGGCGGCATAGGAGCACCACTTGCCGGCGAACAGGCCCACGCTGAGAGGGGATTGCACGGTCTCGCTGCCCGGTGACGGCACTGCGGTCCGAGCGAGGTCGCGCCCGGGATTCAGGTAGTACGGTGTGGCCGTGATGTCCGGTGACGGCCATTGCCGCTCGCTCACCCAGCGACCGGGACGATGCTCGTACTGGGCCGCGGGTGCGGTGCTGTCCTGGACCCAGGCCCGCAGCATGGGCTCGGCGTCGATGCCGGTATCCCGGCCCTTCAGCCAGCGGTCCCAGAAGCGCAGGACCTCCTGCTGGAAGCCGATCGCCGGACCCGGTACGCCCTCGTGGGGATACTTGTGGCTCCACGGCCCCACCAGCCCGAGGCGCGGTCCGGGCAGGTTCTCCAGTAGACGGAATACCGTGTTGGTGTAGCCGTCCGCCCAGCCGCTGACCGCCATGACCGGGCAACGCACGTCGGTGTAGTCCTCGCAGACCGAGCCGTGGCGCCAGTAGTCGTCCCGGTGGGGATGGCGCAGCCAGGTGTCGAGCCACAGGCCGCTGCCCTCCAGCCGTTCCATCCACATGCGGCGCCAGTCGTCGCCCACCAGTGCCGGGTCCGGTGGCAGGGCGTTGAACGCGAACATCACCGAGGCCCAGGAGAGGTTGTCGCCAAGGAGGCAGCCGCCCATGTAGTGGACGTCGTCGGCGTAGCGGTCGTCGGTGGAACACACGGTCACCACCGCCTTGAGTGCCGGCGGCTGACGGGCGGCGATCTGCAGGCCGTTGAAGCCGCCCCAGGAGATGCCGATCATGCCGACGCTGCCGTCGCACCAGGGCTGGCTGGCAAGCCATTCGATCACCGCGATGCCGTCGTCCTGCTCGATGGGCAGGTATTCGTCGGTGAGCACCCCTTCGGAGTCGCCGCTGCCGCGCAGGTCCACCCGGACCGCCGCGTAACCGTTCGCGGCGAACCAGGGGTGCAGGGTCTCATCGCGGTCGCGGGTGATGTCGCGCTTGCGGTACGGGATGTACTCCAGGACCGCCGGTACCGGCACGTCGCCGGCGTCCGCCGGCAGCCAGATGCGGGCGGCGAGCCGGGTGCCGTCCGGCATGGGGATGTTCGTGTGCTCGATGCTGCGGACCCCGGCGGCGGTGGACGGACTGGTATCAGACACGGCGGCGGGTCTCCCTTGCGGTGCGTTCTGTGCGCGGAACGGTAGCGCAGGCCTGCCCGCGTCGTCACCGCCCGCCGCGCTGTGGGACCCGGATTCACGATGCGGGCGCTCCGGTGCGTCCCGGTTTACAGGATGACCCGGGAGGCCGTAATCGCCCGGCAGGGACCTCCGGCTGGCGGCCCTGCCCGGTTATGAACGCGGGCACCGTCTGGTCGACAGGCTTGACGCCGCGGGTGGGGCCATCCCGATCATGGGAAGGGCAAGGCAGCGTGTATCGTGCGTGGTCGGGACAGGTAGGGGTCCCAAATTGTCGCTCGCGGCGGGATCGGCGTGGTGGGTCCGCTGGACGTGGCGGTTCGTGACTTAGTCACAGTCACGGTTGCAGCCGGCGTAGTCTCATAGGGGGTGCGGTGCAGCAAGGGCACCGCCTGCGGGGTCGGAGGATGACCTCCACAATGAGTGAACGTGCGTTCACTCGCATTGTCATAGAACAATGATCGTTGTCGAGGGGAGGAGCGGTACGGCGGACCTCCAGGGGCGGGCGCGGCGTCCTGACAAGGCCCGTCGCCAGGGAATGTCTCTCTAGAAACCGGGGTATCGTCATGGAACTCGACCCATTGCTCCTGTCGCGAATACAGTTCGCGTTCGTAGTCTCCTTTCACGCCATATTTCCCGTCTTCACGATCGGGCTCGCGTCCTATATCGCGGTCCTCGAAGGGCTGTTCTACCGCACCGAGGACCCGGTCTGGGCGCGGCTGTCGGGCTTCTGGAGCCGCGTGTTCGCCGTCGTGTTCGGCATGGGCGTGGTCTCGGGCATCGTGATGTCGTTCCAGTTCGGCACGAACTGGAGCAACTTTGCCCAGGCCACGGCGAACTTCATGGGGCCGGTGCTCTCCTATGAAGTGGTCACCGCGTTCTTCCTGGAAGCCGCCTTCCTCGGCGTGCTGCTGTTCGGGCGCAACAAGGTCCCGCCGGGCACCCATCTGTTCGCGGCGGTCATGGTCGCGCTCGGCACCTTCATCTCCTCGTTCTGGATCCTGTCGGCGAACAGCTGGATGCAGACGCCGGCGGGCGTGGAGCTGCGTGACGGCGTCTTCCACGTCACCGCCTGGGGCGAGGCGATCTTCAACCCGTCGTTCTGGTATCGCTTCTTCCACATGGCGCTGGCCTCGTTCCTAACGGGCGGGTTCGTGGTCACCGGTGTGAGCGCGTACTACCTGCTGCGCGGGCACGACGTGCCGGCCAACCGCCGTGCCCTGTCGATGACGCTGTGGCTGCTGCTGTTCATCGCCCCCGGCCAGCTCCTGGTGGGGGATATGCACGGGCTGATGACGCTGGAGCACCAGCCCACCAAGGTGGCGGCCATGGAGGGCAACTGGGAGCGTGAGGCCGGGGCGCCGATGCTGCTGTTCGCGCTGCCGGACCAGGACGCCCAGGACAACGCCATCGAGGTGGGCATCCCCAATCTGGCGAGCCTGATTCTGACCCATGAATGGAACGGCGAGGTCCCCGGCGTCACCGAGGCACCGCGGGACGAGCAACCGCCGGTGGCGATCGTGTTCTGGTCTTTCCGCGTGATGGTTGGCCTCGGGCTGCTGATGATCGGCTTCGCCTTCTGGGGCGCATGGCTGCGCTGGAAGGGGCGGCTGTATGACGCCAGGGGCTATCTTCAGGGGCTGCGGCTGATGGCGCTCACCCCGTTTCTGGCGGTCCTGGCCGGGTGGTTTACCACCGAGGTCGGTCGTGCGCCCTGGCTGGTCTACGGCGTGATGACCCAGTCCGAGGGGGTGACGCCGTCGCTCACCGGCGGCATGGCGCTGTTCAGCCTGATCGGCTACGTCCTCGTCTATGCCGTGGTCTTCGTCTCGGGCGGCTACTACCTGACCCGGGTGGTGCACCAGGGCATCTCGGAGGAGTCGGAGAACGAGTCCGACCGGCCGATGCGCCCGCTGTCGGCGGCGCACACGCCATTCGACGAGGACACGGCCCGGGCCGGGAGGTAAGCAGTCATGGGAACGATCGATATCACGATGATCTGGGCCGTCATCATCGCCTTCGGCGTGGTGATGTACGTGCTCATGGACGGCTTCGACCTGGGCGTGGGGGTGCTCTTCCCCTTCGCCCCGGACGAACGCTCGCGGGATGCAATGATGAACTCGGTGGCCCCGGTGTGGGACGGCAACGAGACCTGGCTGGTGCTCGGCGGCGCCGGGCTGCTGGGGGCGTTCCCACGGGTCTACTCGGTGCTGTTGCCGGCGCTCTACATCGGCGTGTTCCTGTTGCTCGCCGGGCTGATATTCCGTGGCGTGGCCTTCGAGTTCCGCTTCAAGGCGCAGCGCTCGCGTTACCTGTGGAACTGGGCGTTCGCCGGCGGCTCGACAGTGGCCGCGTTCGCGCAGGGGGCCGTGGTCGGTGCCTACATCCAGGGATTCAATACCGTCGACGGCGTCTACGCCGGCGGCGCACTCGACTGGCTGACGCCGTTCACCGCGCTCACCGGTATCGGGCTGCTGCTGGGCTACGCGCTGCTCGGCACCAACTGGCTGATCCTCAAGACCGAAGGCGAGCTCCAGGAGTGGGCATACCGGCTCAGCCCCCGGCTGCTCGCCGCGGTGCTGGTGGTGTTCGCGATCATCGGCGTGTGGACGCCACTGGTGGATGACATGGTGCGGGAGCGCTGGTTCGGCAATCTCAGCACGATCTGGATCCTGCCTGCGCTCACCCTGGCCGCTGCCGGTGTCCTTTACCGGGCCGTCCGCCGGCGCCAGGAGGGCGTGCCCTTCGTGGCGACCATGGCGGTGTTCGTGTTCACGTACCTGAGCCTGCTGGTGAGCAAGTGGCCGTACGTGGTGCCGCCGGCGTTCACCTTCCGCGAGGCGGCGTCCGCGCCGGAGTCGCAGCTGTTCCTGCTCATCGGCGTGCTCTTCGTCATCCCCATCGTGCTGACCTACACCGCCTGGACCTACTGGGTCTTCCGCGGCAAGGTCAGCGCCGACGCCGGCTACCACTGACCGCCGGTGGCGGGGGAGGCGGCGCCGCGGCGGTGGCTCGACGCCCGCGCACGATCCGTGCGCGGGCCCCTCGGTGCGGCGGTGGCCGCGGGGCTGGTGCAGACCGCCGCGGTCGTCGTCCAGGCCGGGACCTTCGCGTGGCTCGTCGCGGCGATGCTCGATAGCGGCGTCGACGTCCCCCCCGTCGCGTTCGTGGTGCTCGTCGCCGCGGTACTGGTGCGCGCCGGCGCCGAGTACGCCCGTCAGCACGCCGGAATCGAGGCGGGCCTGCGGGTTCGCGGCGACGTACGCCGCGAGCTGCTCACCCGCCTGGACGCCCTCGGCCCGGTGGGGGTCGCGGCGGAGCCCTCCGCCGGGCTCGCCAGCCGGGTGGTGGAGCAGGCGGAGGCGCTGGAGGGCTACTATGCGCGTTTCCTCCCGCAGATGGTGCTGGCGGTGGTCTCGCCGCTGGCGATACTGGTCGTGGTCGCGTGGCTCGACTGGCTCGCCGCGCTTTTCCTGGTGGCCTCGGCGCCGTTGATCCCGCTGTTCATGGCGCTCGTGGGCATGGGTGCAGAGCGGCTGAACCGGGCTCAGTTCCGGGAACTGAGCCGGCTGTCCGGCCATTTTCTCGACCGCATCCGCGGCCTGTCGACCCTGGCGCTTTTCGATCACGGCGAGCGCAGCATCGAGGCCGTGGCCGCTGCCGCCGACGGCTATCGCCGGCGGAGCCTGCGGACCCTGCGCGTCGCCTTCCTCTCTTCCGCGGTGCTGGAGTTCTTCTCGTCGGTGGCGATCGCCGTGGTCGCCATCTATATCGGCTTCGGCCTGCTCGGCTACGTGGCCTTCGGGCCGGCGCCGGCGCTGACGCTGTTCAGCGGGCTGTTCATCCTGCTGCTCGCCCCGGAATTCTTCCAGCCGTTGCGCACCCTCTCGCAGCATTACCACGACCGCGCCGCCGCTATCGGTGCCGCGGCGGAGCTGCTCGACGTGCTCGAGCGGCCGGCGGCGGTGAGCGACACCGCCGACCCGGCGTTGCCGCCGGGGGCGCTGGAGCTGGAGGCCGTGACCGTGGGTACGGCGGATCACGCCCGGGTGTTCGGGCCGCTGTCGCTCAGCGTGCCGGCGGGCAGCTGCGTGGTGATCACCGGGGCCACCGGGGCGGGCAAGACCACGCTGCTGAGGTTGATCGCGGGTTTCCAGGCGCCCGACGAGGGCCGGGTACGCGCGGGGGGCGTCGGCGCCGTCGCCTGGCTCGGTCAGCGGCCGCTGGTGGTGCCGGAGACCCTGGCGGGTAACATCCGTCTCGGCTCGGCGCAGCCGGTCGAGGACGACGCGGTGCACGAGGCCGCCCGGCGGGCAGGCGTGCTGGCGTTCGCCGAGGCGATGCCGGACGGGTTGGATAGCCGGGTGGGCGAGCGGGGTTACGGCATTTCCGGCGGCCAGGCGCAGCGCCTGGCCCTCGCGCGGGTGTTCGTGTCGTCCGCGCCGCTGGTGCTGCTGGACGAGCCCACCAGCGCGCTGGATGCCGCGACCCGTCAGCAGGTCGTCGCGGGGCTTGCGGCGCTGCGCGAGGCCGGCCGCACGCTGGTCATCGCCAGTCACGACCCGGTGCTCACGGCGCTGGCGGACCGGGTGGTCCACCTGGCGGGAGCGCGGCGCGATGTGGCGTGACCTGAGGCCGTATCTCCGCGTCCTCCGCGGCTACCGGTTGAGGCTCGTCGCCGGAGCCGCGCTGCTGTTGCTCACCACCGTGGCGGCCACCGGCCTGCTTGCGTTATCCGGCTGGTTCATTACCGCCACGGCGGTGACCGCGGCGCTCTGGGCAGCGGGGGCGACGGCCGCGCTGAACATCTACGTCCCCGGCGGGGGGATCCGTGCGTTCGCGCTGACCCGGACCGCGGCCCGCTACGCGGAACGGCTGTACAACCACGACACGGTCCTGCGTCTGCTCGCCGAGCTGCGCACTGCCGTGTTCACCCGGCTGACACGGCTCGACCCGGCGACCCTCGCGCGCTTCCGTGCGGCGACGCTGCTCAACCGCCTGACCGCGGACATCGATGAGCTGGATACCCTCTATCTCCGGGTGCTCGCGCCGCCGCTGGTGGCGCTCGTGGCGGTCGTGCTGCTGGCCGCACTGCTCGCTGTGTTCGCGCCGTCGATCGCGCTCGTCGTCGCCGTGGCGTTGCTGATCCTCTGGGCCGCGGTGAACGCGGCCGCCGCGCGGGGCGGGCTGGCGCTGACCGAGCGCGTGGCAGCGGAGACCGAGGCGTTGCGGGTGACGGTGGTCGCCCACGTCGAGGGCCTGGCGGAGCTGCTCGCGTTCGGCAGTGGCCGGCATCATCGCGAGGCCATGCTTGCCCGGGAGGCGCGCCTCACCGCGGACCAGCGGCGCCTCGCGCGCCGCGCGGCGGCGGGGGAGGCCGTGATGCTCGCCGGCATCCAGCTTGCGGGTGTCACCGCGCTGGGGCTCGGCGCCATCGCTTACGGCGCGGGGACGGTCTCCGCCGCGGTGGTGGTGCTCATGGCCCTGGCGGTACTCGGGCTGGGCGAGCTGTTCGTCGCACTGCCCTCCGCCTTTGTTCAGCTCGGCCGGGTCCGGGCCTCGGCCCGCCGGCTCACCGCACAGGTCGCCTGCGAGTCCGCGCTGCCGACACCGGATAGGTCCACGGCGCCGCCGACGGATACGGGCCTCGAGCTCGCCGGCGTGAGCCTGCGTTACGCGTCCTGGATGCCGCCGGTGCTGGACGGTGCCGCGATGACGGTCGCGCCGGGAGAGCGGGTCGCCGTCACCGGCGCGTCCGGCAGTGGCAAGAGTTCGGTGGCGGACCTGTGCGCGCGGCTGATCGATCCCACCGCCGGGGAGGTGCGCCTGGGCGGGGTGGCGCTGCTGTCCCTCGATCGCCCGGCCCTGCGCCGGCGTCTCGCCTATCTCACCCAGCGCACCGAGCTGTTCGACGACACCGTCGCCGCCAACCTGCGCATCGCCGCCCCCGGGGCCGGCGAAGGGGCGCTCTGGCACGCGCTGGAGGTGGCTGACCTGTCCGCATTCGTCGAGGCGTTACCGGACGGTCTCGCGACCTGGGTGGGTGAGCACGGCCAGCGTCTCTCCGGTGGCCAGGCCCGGCGGCTCGCGCTGGCGCGGGTGGTGCTCCGGGACGCGCCGGTGGTGGTGCTGGACGAGCCCTTCACCGGCCTGGACCGGGAGACGGCGGCCACCGTAGCGACGCGGCTGGACCGCTGGCTCGTCGGCCGTACCGCCGTGCTGCTCGCCCACGACGTCGAGGCGCTGCCGCCGGTGGACCGGGTGTTCGCCGTGGAGGACGGGCACCTGCGCGGGATGGCGTAACGCCCGGCGTTTTCCGTTCGTCCGCGGAATTCGGATAGCATGGCGCCCGTCAACGTGACGGGAATGCGCGCATGCACACACCTGAGGGTTTCGCCGAGCTCCTGCTCATCCTGCTCATCGCCGTGGGTGCCGCGGCGGTGTTCCTGCGTCTGCGGCTGCCCGCGGTGCTCGGCTACCTCGCCGTCGGTCTGGTGGCGGGCCCCACCGCGCTGGGGGTGGTCCACGATCTCGAGACGATCCGCTCCCTCGCCGAGCTCGGCGTGGTCCTGCTGCTGTTCTCCATCGGCCTGGAGTTCTCGCTGCCGGACCTGGCGCGCATGCGCGGTGCGCTGCTCGGCCTCGGGGGTGGTGAGGTGCTGATCGCCGGCGCCGCCGCCTTCGGTGTCTCGCTGCTGCTGGACGTGCTCGTACCCGGGGCACCGCCCATCGGTATCGCCGGTGGGCTGGTGATCGCGGGGGTGGTGGCGATGTCCTCCACCGCGATGGTCACCAAGCAGCTCACCGACCAGGTCGAGCTGGGCCAGCCCCACGGGCGCGCGGCCCTCGGCATCCTGCTGTTTCAGGACCTGGCGGTGGTGCCGTTCCTGGTGGTGATCTCCGGGCTCGCCGTGCCCTCCGACGACTCCCTTGGCTGGGCGCTGGCGGTGGCGCTGGGCAAGGGCGTGCTCGCGGTGGCGGTGATCCTGCTGGTGGGCCGGTTCGTGCTCAACCGGGCGCTGAACCACGTGGCCGCGCTGTACTCCGGGGAGCTGTTCACCCTGGCGGCGCTGACCGTGGCGCTGGGGGCCGCGTGGTGGACGGCGTTCCTGGGCCTGTCGCCGGCGCTCGGCGCCTTCGTGGCGGGGATGATGCTCGGCGAGAGCGCCTTCCGCCACACCATGGAGGCGGAGATACGCCCGTTCCGGGACGTGTTGCTGGCGCTGTTCTTCGTGAGCATCGGCATGCTGCTCGACTTCAGCGTGCTGCCCCGGGGCTGGCCGTGGATCCTGCTGCTGTTCGCCGCCCTGGTGGTGTTCAAGTTCGCGCTGGTGTTCGGCCTTGGGCGGGCGGCACGGATGCCCACGGTGACCGCAGTGCGCACCGGCCTGACGCTGGCGCACGGCGGCGAGTTCGGCTTTGCGCTGCTCACCCTGGGGCTGACCCACGAGTTGCTGCCGCCGGCCTACGGCCAGGTGGTGCTGGCCGCGTTGCTGCTGTCCATGGCGGTGGCGCCGCTGGCGCTGCGGTTCAACGGCCCGCTCGCCGACCGCCTGCTGAGGCGTCGCGCCGCCGCCCGGGAGATCGAGGATGACGCCCACACCCTGCCGAGTGGCGAAGGGCGGGTCCTGCTGGTGGGCTTCGGCCGGGTGGGGCAGCACATCGCCCGCGTGCTCGACGAGGCGGGCTACCCCTGGAGCGCCCTGGACGCCGACCCGGTACGTGTGGAGAACGCCCGCGGCGCCGGTGCCCCGGTGGCCCATGGCGACGGCACGCGGGTCGACGTGCTGCGCGCGGCCGGTGCCGATCGGGTGCGCGCGGTGGTGTTCACCCTGGAGGCGCCCCAGGCACTGGTGCACACGGTGGAGGCGCTGCGCGCCGCGCATCCGCATCTGCCCATCCTGGTGCGCGCCCGCGATGACAGCTACCTCCGCGAGCTCCAGGAGGCCGGGGCGACGGAGGTGGTGCCGGAGACGCTGGAGGCCGGGCTGACGGTGAGCTCGCATGTGCTGCTCCTGCTCGGCGAGCCGCCGGCGTCCGTGACCCGGCGTATCCGCGACCTCCGCCAGGGGCGCTACGAGCTGCTGCGCGCGCTCTTCCCCGGCCGCGACGACAGCGACCCGGACGCCCTGCAGCTGCGTGCCTTCAATATCGCGGCGGACGCCCGTGCCACCGGCCAGCGCATCGACGCGCTGGGGCTGGAGGCGATGGGGGTGAGCGTCTCGGCGGTGACCCGCGACGACACACGGGAGGATGCCCCGGGCGGTGACTGGGTGCTCG
The DNA here is from genome assembly GCF_041949875.1 of Arhodomonas sp. KWT2. NCBI lineage: Bacteria > Pseudomonadati > Pseudomonadota > Gammaproteobacteria > Chromatiales > Ectothiorhodospiraceae > Arhodomonas > Arhodomonas sp. KWT2. Next base: position 101,370 of record NZ_JBHFPQ010000038.1, on the reverse strand, counting down.
GCGAGGGCGACATCGTGACACTCGCCGGTACGGCCGCGGCCCTGGACCGCGCCGAGGCGGCGCTGGTCCGGGCCTGAGCGCGGTTACATGTCCGGGCGGCGGTAGCCCCCGGGCAGCCCCTTGCGGGTGAACACGAACTGCCAGAGCTGGATGTCGCGGGCGCGGAAGGCCCCGGCACAGGAGAGCAGGTAATAGCGCCACATCCGGTAGAAGCGTTCGCCGTAGGTCTCGCGGAAACGCGGCCACGCCGCCTCGAAGTTCTGGTGCCAGGCCATCAGGGTGCGGTCGTAGTCGGCGCCGAAATTGTGCAGGTCCTCGGTGACGAACCGTCCCTCCGCGGCGTTGCCGATCTGCACCAGCGACGGCAGGTCCCCGTTGGGGAAGATGTACTTGTCGATCCACGGATCCGGCGTCGTGTGGGTCTCGTTCTTGCCGATGGTGTGCAGCACGAATATCCCGTCCACGGACAGGCACCGTTCGGCCACTTCCATGAAGGTCTCGTGGTTCTTGCGTCCGACGTGCTCGAACATGCCCACGCTGACGATGCGCTCGAACGTCTCGTCAAGCTCGCGGTAGTCCTGCTGGCGGAACTCCACCGGCAGGCCCTGGCAGGCCTCGCGGCCCCGGCTGACCTGTTCCTCGGAGATGGTCAGGCCGACGCACTCGACACCGTAGTGCTCGGCGGCATACTTCATGAAGCTGCCCCAGCCGCAGCCGATGTCGAGTACCCGCATGCCGGGTTCGAGCTGGAGCTTGCGGCAGAGCAGCTCGAGCTTGGCCTCCTGGGCGCTGTCGAGGTCCTCGGCATCGCGCCAGTAGCCGCAGGTGTAGGTCATGCGGCGATCGAGCATGGCCTCGTAGAAGTCGTTGCCGAGGTCGTAGTGGGATTCGCCCACCTCCCAGGCCTTGCGGCTGGTCTGCAGGTTGAGCAGCCGTGCCCGCAGCGCGTGGAAGGCGAGCCGCATGGGGCGGACCTGGTCCTCGATGCCGCTGGCGAGGATGCGGTGAAAGAACTCGTCGAGCCACTCCACGTCCCACCAGCCGTCCATGTAGGCCTCGCCGAGCCCCAGATTGCCGTAGGCGAGGGCGCGCTCGAACACGCGGGGGTCGTGGACCTGGATGTCCCACGGACGGTCGCCGTTGATGCGGACGTCCGCGTGCTCGAGTAACGACTCCACCATGCGCCGCGCACTGTCATTGTGACGTGCGCGGCGCGATTCCGACTGGTTGTTCTTTCGGGCCAGGGTGTCGCGCATGGCCGTACCTACCCCCTTTTTAGTTAGTCTGACATTCAATTCACCTTAACCGCCGTACCCCGCCGTGTGAATTCCACCGGTCCAATGACAATGATAGACCGGTTCAATGACGTCAGAAGGGCCGTGTCACGTCCGCGTCTGGGTGCGGGCGGCGAAGACGGTTAGAATCCGTGGCGTAACCCGCATGGGGGAGGCGGTGTGTACCAGTTTCTTCTCACAGTGACGGTGATCGTGGTGGTCGCGGTGGTGCTGCGCCTGCGTGCCGGCGGAACCGCCGGCACGCAGCGGCGCGAGGACCCCGCGCCCCGCCGCGATTCCTCGCCCCGCCGGGCGGGCCGTTCGTGGCGGCGGCCGTCGCCGCGGACGCTGGCCGGCTATGCGCTGGTGGCGGTGCTGCTCGCCGGCGTCTCGGGGATGGCCTGGATGGAGTGGCAGCAGGCCCACGAGGTGGTGCACGTGCGGGTGGTGGATACCCGCACCGGCGGGATCACGGAGTACCGGGTCTACCGCAAGGACATCGGCGGCCGTTCGTTCCACACCGTGGACGGGCGGTTCGTGTCACTGAGCGACGCCGATCGCATGGAACTCCGCGAGGACCCGCCAGGCTGAACCGGGCGGGCCGGGCACAACGCAGACGGGAGCGTGCCGCGCCATGAATCTGGAAAAGGTCGTCTTCGGCTTCTTCATCCTGCTCGCGCTGACGCTGAACTTCGGGTTCTTCATCGGCGAGTTCGACAACCCGGCTCACCACAACGTCTTCGAGCTGTATGCGGCGCTCGTGGTCTCGCTCATCGCCACCGTGCTCAAGTTCGGCGAGCGCACGCAGATCGGTGCCATCCTGCTGGCGGCGAGCCTGGTCGCGGACCTGCAGCTCATCACCGCGGCGGTGGTCTGGGGCATGTCCATGCACGTCACCGGTGTGGGCCTGACGCCGGCGGTGATGGGCAGCATAGTCTCGCTCTCCGGCGGGGCACTGATGGCGAACCTGGCCTCGGTGACCATCCTCGTGATCGAGACCGTCAACATGCAGCGTTGACGCGGCGGCGGCCATGTCGGAGCTGATCGATGTCCCGCGTCACCGCATCGTCCCGCTGGTACTGCGGCGCATGCGCGCGCCGCTGCTCACGCTGATCGTCGCCTACGCCGTCTCCGTGCTCGGGCTGGTGCTCATCGAGGGCACCACGGCCGCCGGCGAGCCCTATCGCGTGGACTTCCTCCATGCCTTCTACTTCGTGAGCTACACCGCCACGACCATCGGGTTCGGCGAGCTGCCCACCGGCTTCAATCAGGCCCAGCGCCTTTGGGTGGTGGTCAGTCTGCACCTGCTGGTGATCAGCTGGTTCTACGCGATTGGCACCATTGTGGGCATCATCCGCGATCCGGTGTTCCAGCGCGTGGTCACCTGGAACCGCTTCCGCCGCAGCGTCTCCCGGCTGGTGGAGCCGTTCACACTGGTCTGCGGCTACGGCGACACGGGCTCGCAGCTCGTGCGTGAAATCACCGGCGGGGGCGGGCGCGCGGTGGTGATCGACTGGGACGAGCGCCAGCTCGACGGGGTCAGCGTGGAGGGCCTGCGCTCGTTCGTGCCGCATCTCTGCGGCGATGCCAACTTCACGGACAACCTGCTGGCCGCGGGGCTCGGTGATCCGCGCTGCCGGGCGGTGCTGGCGGTGACCGACGACGATCACACCAACCTGCACATCGCCATCACCACCAAGCTGCTCAACCCCCGGCTGCCGGTGATCGCGCGTGCCGAGCACGACGAGACCCGTGCCAACATGGCCTCGTTCGGCACCGATTACATCATCGATCCGTACCTCACCTTCGCCGGCGGCTTCGTCATGGCCATGGAGGCACCGCAGGCGCACCGCCTCTACAGCTGGATGAGCGTCCACGCGGATACCGCCGACGAGGAGCGGCTGCCGCCCGCCGGGCGCTGGATCGTCTGCGGCTACACCGCCCTGGGCCGCGCCCTCTACCGGCGCCTGCGCGAGCACGGCATGGACCTGGTGCTGGTGACGCCGGATACCGTGCCCGCCTCCGTGATGAAGGAGACCACGGTTATCGCCGGCAAGGGCACCGAGGCTGTGACCCTGCGCGAGGCGGGTATCGAGGCGGCGGACGTGGCCGGGGTGATCGCGGCAACGGACGACGACACCGACAATCTCTCCATCGTCATGACCGCCCGCGAGCTTCGTGGCGAGCTCTACCTGGTCGCGCGGCAGAACGACCGCGCGAGCCATGCCGTGTTCGAGGCGGCAGCGGTGGACCGGATCATGGAGTCGAGCAGCATCATGGCGGTGCGCATGCTCCGGCTGCTCGCCACCCCGATGCTGCCCCGCTTCCTCCAGGCGGTCCGCGAGCGAGACGACGAGTGGATCGGGACGCTGCTCGAGCGCTGGCACGCCCGCGTTGGTGAGGCCTCGCCGGAGGTCTGGACGCTGACCGTCGGGCCAGCCGAGGCCCCGGCGTTGTTCACGGCGCTGGGTGAGGGTGCCGCGTTCACGGTGGCGGAGCTGCTGCGCGATCCACGCGAGCGCGATCTCGCCCTTGCCGCGGAAGTGCTGATGATCGAGCGCGGCGACACGTCGTGGCTGCTGCCGGGACCGGATCGCACCCTGGCCCGCGGGGACCGCGTGCTGCTCTGCGCGCGTCACGGGGAGCGGGCGCGGATGCAGCGTACCGTGACCAATCGGGACGTCTTCCGCTACGTGGCGAGCGGCGAGCAGCGCCCGGACGGCTGGCTGTGGCGCCGGCTTGCCGCGCGCCGCGAACGCTAGGCGACCGGATAGGGGCGCAGTGTTTTTACCCTGCTCCAGGGTAGCGAATGGAATTTCGGGTAGGTCGTGCGACACTCCGGGCCCGTTCCGGCAGCGTTGCACACGGCCTGCGGCCGTGCACGACCTACCCGCCCGGGATCCCGTCCGCGACGATGTTGGCTGTCAGGCGCAGCCGACATTGTATGCCTCGGGGGTGAGGGGTTACACGGCTAGGTTTGGTAGGGGCGTAGCGCCCGGAGCAGGTCGTAGAGCGAGAGCACCAGCAGCACGCCGCCGATGCCCATGGGGATCCACGGCCCGTAGGTGCGTTCGTTCACGAGAAAGGCGCGGTCCGGCTCACCGTCGGGGACGTGCGCCGTGACCGTCGCGTCCACCGGGTAGTCCTCGATGAACGACGTCGCCCAGTCCCGCTCGCCGCTGACCGTGGCCGCGGGCCAGATCCCCTCGGTGGTGTGGCCCTCGCCGCGGTAGTCGAAGCGGTAGCGGACCGTCGGCGTGAAGGAGACCGTCGTTTGGCCACCGGTGTCGTCCTCCTGACGCTCGACGCCGGTGGCGATCACCGTGGCGTCGACCGCCTGTGCGTCCGCCATCGTGTCCTTCACGCTTTGCTGCCAGCGATAGCCCATCACCACGAACGCCACCGCGACCGCCAGCGCCATTAGAGACTTGGCGAGTCGTCCCAGCATCAAGCCGCCCCCTCCTGCATCCTCCCTGCAGGAGGGTACCGGCGCGGTCGTCGTGCCGTCACCCCGACGATGCGTGTGCGGCCTGCGTTGACCGCCGGAGGTGGCGTCGGCGTGACCGCCTTAGTAGGATCGCGGCGTCATAGAGCGCCGGTGCGGCCGGCACGGAGTGAGGAGGGACGCGTGAACGGGACGGATCTCTTGGCGCTGAGGCGGCGTCTTGCCGCGGGTACGTTGCTGGCGGCGGTGCTGGTGGCACCGGTGATGGGATTCACTGCCGGTACGCTGCCCGGCGACTTCCTGGCCGGGGTCTGGGTGGGAACGCTGGCGGCATTCATCATGCTCGCCGGGCCACTGGCCCTGCCGGACAGCCCGGCGTTGAGCCGCGCGGTGGTTACGGTGCCGACCCTGGCGGTGGGTGGGGTGGCGCTGTGGCTGCTGCGCGGGGCCCGCCCGGAGCACGCCGAGGGCGCACTCGCGCCGCTGCTGGTGTTCGGGCTCGGGGCCGTGCTCGCCCATGCGAGCTGGTCCATACAGATCAACCGCGCCGCCCGCCGTCACGGCGGGTGAGGATCGCGATGGCGGCGACGCCTCCCCGACTCCTGTATGCTGGCGGACCATGAGCGAGCACGAACCGACCCACACCGCCCCCGGCCGCCGCCTCTGGCTGATCGATGCCAGCTACATCCACGCCGTCAACATGCAGGCCTTCGGCCCCAATCAGCGGGTCGACTACCTCAAGCTGCGGGATCTCGTCGAACGCGAGCTCGGCCCGGTCTGGCGCGGCTACTATCTCAACAGCGTGCAGAACGAGGCCCACGAGGCCCGTGACCGGTTCCACGGCTGGCTGCAGACCGCCGCCCCGGCCGGGCCGAACCTGATCGTCAAGCTCTACGGGCTGAAGAACGAACGGGTGCGTAACGCCTACTGCCAGGACTGCGGCACCAAGGTGGACCTTGCCTGTCCCCACGGCGGTGACGCCCACAACCTCGTCAACCAGCGCCAGATGGGCGTGGACGTCGGCCTCGCCACCCTCGCGCTGATCCACAGGGACCGCTACGACACACTGCTGCTGTCGTCCGGCGACGGCGATCTCATCGACGCCGTCGAGCATCTCTCGGAGAGCGGCAAGCGTGTCGAGCTGGCGGTCTTCTCGGCCGGTGTGTCCACGGACCTGCAGGCCCGTTCCGACCGGGTGCTGTGGATCGACGAGCACCGCGACGACGTCACCGGCTGACCGGGCGCGACGCGGGCGTACTCAGCGGTTGAGGTAGCGCTCGTCGTCGAAGCTGCTCACCCACTCCGGGCGGTAAGCGACGAGCATGGTCATGACTGCGCCGTTGATGAACCCCTCCGGGAACATCAGCAGCGGCAGCACCGGCAGGTAGTCCGGGGCGAGGGCGGCCGCCGAGGCGGCCGCCGCGGAGGCGAGGCCGATCAGACACAGGTAGGCCGTGCCCGCCGAGATCATCGCACCCAGGAAGGCGTTCACCCATACGTAGATGAAGAAGTGGGCCGGCAGGACCCGCTCGACCACCCTGGAGAGCGCGTGGGTGATGGCCACCGGCAGGGCGGCGCCGAGCAGCGCGCTGATACCCAGCGTCGGCCATGCACCGCCGGTGGCGACGATGGACAGCGCCGCCGCCAGCGTGCCGGCCACGATCGCGAGCCGCCAGCCGAACATCAGGGTGAGGCTGGTCATGCCCAGCAGGTGGAGCTGCAGCTCCGGGGCGATGCCGGCGCGCATCTGCCAGAGCAGCGCGACCAGCAGGGCACTGGCATAGAACACGTGCTGCAGCTCGGAGCGCTCCAGCAGACGCCACGGCGCACGCCGCACGGCGGCCACCAGCAAGGCGGCCAGCAGGGCGTTGGCGAGCCACAGCCAGGAGGCGGGAAAGAGGTCCGCGGGAATGGTCACTTCGTCACCCGCTCGTCTGCGACGGCCTCCATTGTACTAACCTTCCCAGAGGGATTGTCAGGTGTCAGGTCGACTGACCGACGCACGACAGGACCTCTGTGAGGAGCCGATCGGTCGGCCTTCGGAGGGGGGCGGCGGACCGCCCCTCCGAAAGGGTTTCAGTGGCTGCCGCGGATGCGGCAGGTGTTGAGACCGAGCAGCCGGTAGGCCGGGCAGAAGCTGAATGCCGCGGTGGCGAGGGGGATGAGGCCGATCCAGCCCCAGGGCGTCTGCGGCCCCACGAACACCAGCGCGATCAGAATGATCCCGACAATGGCCCGTACCGCACGGTCGATAGTGCCGACGTTTGCCTTCATATCCTTATAACCTCCCTTTTTCCCATCGTCATAATGCCGGAAAATAGCGGCATCGGTCAGTGACTTTGTCACCATTGGTCGCCACGACAGGGAGGGCGTGCCGTGTCATCGACCTGGGGTATGGACTGGCTGCCGGAACTCGACAAGCGCGCCCGGCAGCGCCTGATTACCGACGGCATGGAGGTCGCCTTCGCGGCCGGTCAGCGGGTGTTCGGGCTCGGGGAGCGTTGTAGCGGTCTGCCCATACTGCACAGCGGCAGCATCCGCGTTCAGATGCTGTCCGCGGCCGGCAGCGAGATCGTGCTCTACCGCATCCTGCCGGCGCAGATGTGTACGCTGTCCATCGGCTGTCTCCTCGACGAGGGGCTCTATCACGCCACCGCCGTCGCCGAGCGTCCGAGCGAGGCACTGCTGGTGCCCCCGGCGGTGTTCGACGACCTGATGTCGGGCTCGCCGGCCTTCCGTGACATGGTGCTGCGCAGCTATGGCGCGCGATTGCAGTCGCTGATGCTGCTGGTCGAGGAGCTTGCCTTCCGTAGGGTGGATGCGCGTCTCGCCGAGCTGCTTGTGGACCGTGCGGAGGCGGACACGGTACGGGCCACCCACCAGCAGCTCGCCACCGAGCTCGGCACCGCGAGGGAGGTGATCACCCGACTGCTCGGGGATTTCGAGCACGCCGGCTGGATCGAGCGCCACCGCGGCTGGCTGCGTATCGCTGACCCGCAGGCGCTGGCACGGCTCTATGCCGGGCCGGAGACCGCCTGAGCAGGACGCGCGACGACGATCCGGAACAGCCCGCCGAGGCCGGCGGGCTCGTCATGGACGCGCTCGAGTCCGGCGGCGTTCAGCAGCGGGCCGACGCGGCGGTTGAGGCCCGTGGCGAGGACGGTCGCCAGTGGGTCGAGGGCACGGCGCACGAGCCCCGGCCGGGCGTCGTCGGCGAGAAACTTGTCGAAGATCACCACCCGCCCGCCGGGGCGGAGCACCCGCGCCGCTTCCCGGATACAGCCCACCGGGTCCGGGATCACCGCCAGTATCAGGTGCAGAAACACCACGTCGAAGCTCGCGGGCGGGAACGTCAGCGCCGCGGCATCCATGACCCGGGCGTCCACCTCGCGCCCGGCGCGGCGGGCGCGCCGTCGCAGGCGGGCGATCATCGCCGGGGTGATGTCCACCGCGGTCACCGGAGTGTCTGTGGGGATTGCCGTCAGGTCTAGGCCGCTGCCCGCGCCGGAGAGGAGAACCCGTTCGCCGGGGACCAGGCCGGCGAGCGCTACGGCGCGACGGCGCTGGCGCGCGAAGCCGCCGGCAACGGTATCGTATATCGGGGTGTAGACGGTATACCGCCAGCGGTTCCAGCGGTTGGTGTTGATGGGCATCGGGCGTCTCCCTGCCGGTGTGATCCCGGCACGCGCGGGTTGACGGTGCGCGGGCTGCCGCCACAGTGTGCCGTACGGACCGGGTCATTGGCACGGTCGTCCCCGCGGGGCCGGCGCCGTCGCCGCCGCCGGCGGACGCCGGGTCCCGGTGACCGGGCCGATCGCACAGACAGGCACGGAGGATGGGTCATGGCCACAGGAGACGGTAAGGTCCAGATCGAGTGCGTCGTCGGCGACATCACCCGCCAGCCGGATATGGACGCTGTCGTCAACGCCGCCAATGCCCGCCTCATGCCGGGCGGTGGTGTCGCCGGGGCCATCCACCGCGCTGCTGGCTCCGGCCTCGCGCAGGAGTGTGCGCCGCTGGCGCCTATCGCCCCGGGCGAGGCGGTGATGACCGGCGGTCACGGACTCCCGAACCCGCACGTCATCCACTGTCTGGGTCCGGTGTACGGCCGCGACACGCCCTCGGACGAGCTGCTGACGCGCTGTTACCGCCGGGCGCTGGAGCTGGCCGACGACGCCGGACTGGCGTCGGTCGCCTTCCCGGCGCTGTCCACCGGTGCCTTCGGTTATCCCATGGCGGAGGCCGCGCCGGTGGCGATGCACGCGGTCCGTGAGGCCGCCCGTGGACTCGTCTCGGTACGGCGCGTGCGTTTCGTGCTCCCGGACGAACGGGCCCGGGAGATGCATCAGCGCGTGCTGGATGCGGTCTGAGCACCGCCGCTCAGGGCAGTGCCAGATCCAGGAAGGGCTGGGTCGAGAGGTAGAGGATGAGCGCCGCGGCAGCACAGTAGAAGAGGACTGCCAGCGGCCGGCGCCGCGCGCGCTGCCAGAGGGTGTCGGCCTCGCCGCGTGCGAGCCGCTCGCGGTAGTCGTTGCGCTCCCGGCGCTGGCGCTCGGCCTGGTAGTCGGCGAGCAGCGCCCGGGCCCGTTCCAGATCGTCGTCGTCCTCCAGCCAGATCGCCCCCATGGAGATGCCCCAGCGGTTGGGCTCGGTCTCGAAGTAGGGGATGCCGTTGGCCTCGAGCATGCCGCGCAGCTCCAGGATCTCGTCGTCGGGGACGTCGCGTAGGTTGATCAGTAGACGGGACATGTTCGGCGGCTATCCTGCAGGTGTCCGACCGCGGGCAGGATACGCGATGGGCACGGGCACGTCTGCGCCCTGGTACCCAGCCATGCGGATCGGGTCGACGGTTTTCGTTTGCTGCACTGCATCGTCCCGGTTAGATTGAGCGGGGATCGGGTGACATAGGCAGGAGGTTGCCATGTGGACGGAATGGCTCAAACGCTGGATGGAGATGGTGTTCTGGTGGCTGCCGCGGATCGACGAGGCCCCGGAGTCGAAGGGCCGCGAACGCTCGGCGCAGGCGACGCCCACGAGTTCCCGGGGCGGGAGCGAGACCACGGCGAAACGGCAGGGTGCCGAGGCACCGGCAACCCCGCAGGCGCCCCGCGCTTCCGCCACGCCGGCAGGCGGGCAGGGGGACGGCGAGGCCGCCAGCGCCGAGGGTTCGCCGAAGCCCGCGTCCGCACCGGCAAGTGCTCCCACCTCGGCGGGTGCCCCCGACACCGGTGGCGCGGATGCCAACGCGGCGACCGGGCAATCCCCGGCGAACCCTGGCGGTAGCGCGGACGACCTGACCGCCATCAAGGGCATCGGTGCGGCGGTGCAGAAGCGCCTTGCCGAGCTTGGCATTCACTCGTTCCGCGATCTGGCGGACACCGACGCCGCACGGCTGACCGAGCAGCTCAAGGCACGGCAGATGGTCGTTTCCCAGGAGCGGGTGAACGGTTGGGTCGCGGCGGCGCGCGAGCGGTTGTAGGCCGTCCCTCTGCGGCCGGGGCGCCCGTGTGACGGTGTGTCAATGAACCTGCCGTCCGGGGGCCGGGCGGCGGCGGGTGGCCGGTGCGCCCGGTGTTCAGGTGCACAGGCCGAGCAGGCGGTCCAGCGCCGCACGGTGAAGATGGTGCAGCGCCTCGCCGTGCAGCTCGGCGAGGGGCAGCCACAGCACTTCATGGCCGTGCTCTTCGGGCGGGTGGAGCGTTGGCTCACCGCTCAGCGGGATCAGCCGGAAGGTCTGGTCGTAGTGCCAGTATTCGTCGTGGTTGGCCGCGTAGTAGCGCGTCTGCATGGCGATCTCGGCGGTGGCGGCCAGTTCCACCCCCGCAACGCGCACGCCCGCCTCTTCCCGCAGCTCCCGCTGCAGGGCCCTGGTGGGGTCCTCGCCGGGGTCGATACCGCCGCCGGGCAGCTCCAGCCAGTTGCCGCCCGGCGGGCGCACGAGCAGTACCCGGGCGTTGCAGGTCAGCACCCCGTGGATCCCCGCCCGTGTCCGTGGCGATTGTCCGGGCGGACACCGCCGGATGCCGCCGCGGTGGTCGACGAACAGGCGTTCCGGGGCGCCCGGGTGCGCGCCGCCGCTCATCGGGGGGCACCCCCGGCTGCGCCGGTGCTCCGCGCGATGATGGCACGGCAGAAGGCACCGAGGTCCGGGGGGTGGCGGGAGGTGACCAGATTGCCGTCGGTGACCACCGGCTCATCGACATAACGGGCGCCGGCGTTGACGAGATCGTCCCGGATGGACCAGAAACCCGTCAGCTGCCGGTCCGCCACGACCCGTGCGGAAATCAGCACCCAGGGCGCGTGACAGATGGCGGCGACCACGTGGCCCTCCGTATCCGCCCGGCGCACGATCTCCAGCATCTCGCGGTGGCGGCGCATGCGGTCCGGTGCATAGCCCCCGGGCACGACGACGATGTCGAAATCCTGGCTCGCCGCTTCCGCCGACGCGATGTGGGCCTCCACGGTGCAGCCGTGCTTGCCGGTATAGGTCGCCTTGCGCGGCCCCACGACGATGACCTCAGCGCCTTCCTCGGCGAAGCGGTGCAGCGGATAGAGCAGCTCGATGTCCTCGAACTCGTCCTCGGCGAGCAGGCAAACGCGCTTGCCGGCCAGTAATTCGCTCATCGCTGGCTCCTTGATGGGGTGAATGGGACTACCGTCTCTCTGCCCGGATGGGATCGACGCCACCGCAAATCAAGGTCGTTATTCGAACTCCGCCGCCGCGGGCGGGTACACTGCCGCACTACGGGCCATGCGACGCATTGGAGGGGGAACGGATTATGACGGATTCCACCCAGGACGAAGGCGCGTGGGAGGAAGGCCCGACCACGCTGGATGCGGCCGCCGACTATGCTCACCATATCCGCGAGCGGCTGAATGCCCTGCCGGTGGCGGACGACGGCAGGGCGGACCTCGACGAGGCCCTGCGGCTGCTCGACGTCCTCGAGGGCTACCTGCAGCTGCTCCAGCGCCAGACCGGCTAGCGCGGGGGTTAACGGTCGTCTGGCCCGCGCATGTCCATGGGCGGGTCGATCGGCGGCGGCCCGACCTTGGACTGTGCGTAGATCTGCCGGACGATGTACCACACGCCGATGACGAAGGCGACGAGCGCGGCGATCCCCGGCCAGCCGTAGTCGGTCTCCATCGGCAGCGCGGGGCGCAGCGGGAAGACGTAGAACAGCCACAGGGCGGCGCCGATGCCGAACCAGCGGCCGGCGAAATCGCCGCAGTGGTCGCGGCACCAGCGCCGTCGTGCGGCGAGCGTAGCGGGGTCGTCGGGTACCGGCATGCGTGCGAGGTGCCAGCCGGCGAACAGCCAGCTTGCCAGGCGTTGACGGTGGGTCATGGCGGCCTCCCTGTCATCCCGGCGGCGCAGTCTGCCGCCCGTGCATGGTCGCGGCGCAGCGGCCCGGAGCGCCCACTATACTCCAGCAGGGACAGTCTGGCCGAGTCCCGCAGGACTGCAATCTCTGCCGGCACAGACGACGTGCCACGGGAGGCCGTATGACGACGATCCGCAGTGTCATCACCACCCTTGCGCTCGCCGCCGCGTGCCTGCCGGCCGTCGCGGTGGCCGACATCGTCGGCGAGGACGTTTCCTACCGTTCCGGCGATACGCGCTTCGAGGGCTACTATGCCCGCAATACGGCGTTGCCGGGGCCCCAGCCCGTCGTGCTGATCATTCACGACTGGGACGGGCTCGACGACTACGAGCGCACCCGGGCGCGGATGCTTGCCCGGGCAGGCTACGCGGCGTTCGCCGCGGATCTCTACGGTGCCGGTGTACGCCCGCAAACGGTGGAGGACGCGCGCGCCCGGAGCGGCGAGCTCTACGGTGACCGCGCCCTGATGCGCACGCGCGTGAATGCGGCCGTGAATGCCCTGCGCGGTCTGGAGGGCGTGGATCCGGAACGGGCCGTCGCCATCGGTTACTGCTTTGGCGGCTCGGCGGTGCTGGAACTCGCACGCAGCGGGGCAGACATGCAGGGATTCGTGACTTTCCACGGTGGTCTAGGCACGCCGGAGGGCCAGGATTACGCCGATGTTCGCGCCCCGGTGCTGATCCTGCACGGCTCCGCCGACCGGGCCTCGCCGATGAGCGACGTCGCTGCGCTGGCCGGCGCCCTGGACGCCGCGGGGGTCCCGCACCGGATGGAGATCTATGGCGGCGCCCCGCACGCCTTTACGGTCTGGTCCGGCGAGCGTTACCGGCCGGAGGCGGACATGGCGTCATGGGATGCCCTCCAGGGCTTCCTCGCCGAGCGGCTGGGGAGGCCGTGAACGCCGTGACCCTGACCCCGGTAGGCCATATCCGCGGCGACTTCGCGGAGAAATTCGGCACGCCTCGCCAGCCCGGCCTGGTGCCCTCGGCGAGGGCGTTCATCGAGCTCGAGCCGCCCTACGACGATCCCCAGGCCCTGCGCGGTCTGGAGGCCTGCAGCCACGTCTGGGTGATCTTCGGCTTCCATCTCAACCCGCTGCGGGAATGGTCGCCGACGGTGCGCCCGCCTCGGCTCGGCGGTAACCGCCGGCTCGGGGTCTTTGCCACCCGCTCGCCGTTTCGGCCCAACGGGCTGGGGCTGTCGGTGGTCACTCTGGATCGCGTGGTGGATATGCCCGGACGGCGCGGGCTTGCCATCGCGGGGCATGACCTCGTCGACGGCACGCCGGTCTACGATATCAAACCCTATATCCCTTACAGCGACGCCATCCCGGAGGCGTGTCCGCCGGTGCGCTTCGACGAGGCACCGGCGCCGATGCCGGTGCACTTCGCCGCCGAGGCGGAAGCGGCGCTTGCGGCGGCCCCGGCCGGCCTGCGGCGGCTTATCGCCGAGACCCTGGCGCTCGATCCCCGGCCGGCCTATCGGCGTGGCGAGCAGAACCGCGTCCATGGCGTGACCCTGGCCGGTCACAACGTGCTCTGGACGGTTCAGGGCGGGACCCTGGTGGTGCTGTCGCTGGAGATCTCAGCGCCGCCGTCCGACACCGGTGACGCGCAGCACGGAGGCGGTGAGTAGCACGGCGCCTGCCATGCCCCACGGGCCGAGGGCCTCGCCGAGCAGGGCCCAGGCAAGCACGGCCACGACAAGTGGCTCCAGGGTGACGATGATGGTCGAGGCGGTGGCCGGCGTGACGCGCATCCCCTGAAAGAAGGCGATGTAGCCGACGAACGTCGGGACCAGGGTGATGTAGACCACCGCAGCGAGACCGGTGACGGTCAGTGGTGCCGCGGCGGAGGCGCTCCATGCCGCCGCCGGAGCGAGGGCGATGCCGCCGACGGCGAAACCGAAGCATGCGCTCTGCAGGGGGTGGCAGTAGTGGCCGGCCCGGCGTGAGAGCAGTGTGAAAAGTGCGTAGACCAGTCCCGCCGCGAGCGACGCGGCCACGCCCCACCAGAGCATCGGACCGGCGGTGATGGTCTCGCCAAAGGCGACCACGAGGACGGTGCCGGTGATCGCCCCGACCATACCCTCCGCAGTGCGCCGGGTCAGCGGCTCGCCCAGCACGACGCCGGCGAGCACGGCGGTAATGACCGGCGCGGAGCACAGCGTCACCAGGGTCGCGAGGCCGGCGCCGACCCAGCTCACGGCGGTGAGATACAGGCCCTGGTAGGCGGCCTGTGCCAGACCCAGGCCGGTGATGAACGGCCACGCCGTGCGTGCCGGCACGATGCCGTGCCGGCCGCGCAGCACGGCGATGGCGACCAGGAACAGCGGCGTGACCAGCAGGAGACGCACGCTCCCGAGTACCAGCGGTGGCAGTGCCCCCGCGGTGAATGCCAGTCTCGCAACGATGCTGGTGGTGCTCCACAGCCCCGCGGCGGTGGCGACCAGCGCCGCGCCGCGGAGTGAGGCGCCATCCCGGCCGTCCCCGGTGCGTGCGCCCGGCATCCTCAGGCGCTCGCGGGTTCCGGCCCGCGCAGCCGGGCCATACCCGCGCGATAGAGGGTAACGGCGGTGGCGCCGGCGGCGAGATTGCCCGCCAGGGCTCCGGCGAATGCACCGGTCAGCCCGACGAGCTGGGCACCGACCCAGAGTGCCGGCAGGTAGCACGCGAAGAGTCGTAGCGCCGAGGTGATCATGGCGCGCAGCGGCAGTCCCAGTGCGTTGTTCACAGAGACCATGATCATGGTCACCCCGAGTGCCCCAAAGCTCCACGGCACCAGCCGGAGATAGGCGGCGAGGCGGTCAGCCACGGCCGGATCCGCGCTCAGCACCCCCGCCAGCGGCGTGCTCGCCAGGAACCAGATCAGCGCGAGCAGCAGCTGCCAGGCGAGCACGAAGCCCACGGCGAGGCGCACCAGCCGGCGGATCGTGACGATATCGCCCGCACCACGCAGCCGCCCGACCAGCGGCGGCAGGGACATGGTCAGCGCGAGCACGACCACGATGGAAAAGAACTCCATGCGAGTACCCAGGCCCCAGGCACCGACCGCGTCCACGCCGAAACCGGCGATTACCCGCGTGGCGAGCATTGCCGAGAGCGGTGGCATGAGCTGGCTGAGCATCGCCGGCCCGCTGATGGCGGCAATGCCGCCCAGTGCCCGCAGCACCCCCAGAACGCGCACGTCCAGGCGCAGGCACTGGCGACGGGCCAGGGCGGGGTAGACCGCCAGCGCGCCGACGCCGAAGGCGGTGAGCGTCGCCCAGGCGGCACCGGGCAGACCCCAGTCGAAGACGAAGATGAACAGCGGGTCCAGCACCAGGTTGATCAGGCTGGTGAGGACCATCCACAGTCCGGGCAGGCGGGTGTTGCCGTGGGCGCGCAGCACGCTGTAACCGAAGTACAGGAACGCCCCCATCCACGCACTGGCGAGCCACGGCGCCCAGTACCGGGCGATCAGCGGCAGCAGCGAGGGTTCGGCGCCGAGCAGGCTCACCGCCCACGAGCGCAGGAACCACAGGATCACCACCAGCGCCAGCACGATCGCGCTGCCGGTCATCACCACCAGTCCACACAGACGCTGGGCGCGCTCGGGCTCGCCGCCGCCGAGCGCGCGCGAAACCAGCGCGGTGGTGGCGATGCCGATGCCCACCTGGGTGCCGATCACCAGCTGCATGAAGGGTATGGTGAAGCCCAGGGCGGCCAGCGGGCGGCCGCCGAGCTGGCCGATGAAGGCGCTGTCCACGAGCTGGAAGCCCAGCAGGGAGAGCACGCCGAACAGCATCGGCCAGGTCATCTGGAACAGTCCCCGGCCCAGGCCGGTGCGGTGGAGTTCTTCGGGGGTCATGTCGCTCCCGGGTTGCGGTGTCGCGGCAGGATACCACCGCAGCGGGTCGGTCGGATCGCCCGGGTGTCCATGATCGGTATCAAAAATGGATACATAATTGTTGACAGGGTTGTACCCATGATCAAGGATTCCCCGAAGGCCTGTGGGGCCGCCGGGCCGGAGGGCGCCGTGCGGCAATCACAGTGACCGCCATTGCCGGAGGGGGAGAGGAGCTGTCATGAGCGAGCAGACAGAAGAAGTGCGCCCGGAGCAAAGGGGGGATGTCGATTACATGCCGCCGCTGCGGCGTGCCATTCCGCTGAGCATTCAGCACGTGCTGGCGATGTTCGTCGGCAACGTCACCGTACCGGTGGTGATCGCCGGGGCGGTGGATCTGCCGGCGGCGCAGACCACGGCGCTGATCCAGGCCGCGATGTTCATCGCCGGTGTCGCGACACTGGTTCAGTCACTCGGTGTCGGACGCATCGGCGCACGGTTGCCGGTGGTGATGGGCACCAGCTTCGGCTTCGTGCCGGTGATGATCCCTATCGCCAGTACCCAGGGACTGCCGTCTGTGTTCGGTGCGGCGTTGGCCGGGGGTGTCGCCATGGCCGTCGTCGGCCTGTGCATGCGCTGGGTGCGCTTCCTGTTCCCGCCGGTGGTGATGGGGACGTTCGTGATCATGATCGGCGTGCTGCTGCTGCCGGTCGGATTCGCATACACGGCGGGCGGTTTCGGGGCGCCGGACTTCGGCGCACCCTACCATATCGCGCTGGCGGCGCTGGTGTTCGTGATCACCGTGGGTCTGCATCAGTTTGCCCGTGGCTTCATCGCCGAGATCGGGCCGCTGGTGGGGCTGGTGGCGGGCTTCGTGATCGCCGCGCTGTTCGGACTAGTGGATTTCTCCGACGTCGCGGCTGCCTCATGGGTGTCCGTGCCGCTGCCCTGGGAGATCGGCATGGAGTTCCACCTGAGCGCGATTGTGCCCATGGTGCTGCTCTCGCTGGTCACCGTCTCCGAGTCCGTCGGCGACCTCGTGGGGATCACCGTCGGCGGGGCGGACCGGGAGCCCAGCGAGCGAGAGCTCAGCGGCGGGGTTACCGCGGACGGGCTGTCCACCGTGCTCGCCGCGTTCTGGAGTGCCTTCCCGCAGATCAGCTTTTCACAGAACGTGGGCATGGTGGCCCTCACTGGCGTGATCAGCCGTTATGTCGTGGCCATCGGCGGCGTGTTCCTGCTGGTCGCAGGGCTGTTCCCCAAATTCGGCGCGATCATCGGTGCCATCCCCAACGCGGTGCTCGGCGGTGCGGTGCTGATCATGTTCGGCATGATCGCCAGCGCGGGTATCAAGATGCTCAGCCACGTGCCGTTCAGCCGGCGCAACATGGTCATTATCGGCATGTCGCTGGCGATGGCCTTCGGCCTGCCCGAACACCCGGAAATCTATGCCGGCCTGCCGGAGAGCGCGCGCTCGATGATGGACTCGGGCCTGATCCCGGGGGCCGTGACCGCCATCCTCCTGAACCTGATCCTGCCCGGCGGATGGCGACCGGGGGACGGCGCCGGTTGAGGAGCAGGATGCCGTCGGTGACCACCCGTTGTGCACAGCGGGGGCCGCCGCCGGTGTCCTTTTCGGAACGCGAAAGGGCAGGGGCCGGCCGCACCGGGAGGGGCTGCGGAGTAGCGCTTCGTCGACAACGCAGTCCGGCGCATTCCCTGTCGAACCGCGGTGGCCCTAGGCGGCGAGCGTGGCGTACAGGGTGATCATCGCCACGATCGCTGCGCCGATGCTCATTACCAGCACCATTCCGGCGAGCATATCCTTTACCCTGCCCACGACCGGGTGCAGATCCGGGTGGAGGTGATCGGTCAGCGCCTCGATGGCCGAATTCACCAACTCTGCAACGAGTACCAACGCGACACACAGCACGATAAGTGCCCACCAGAATGCGGCCGGCCGAACGATGGAGAACACCACGAAGGTGACGGCGCCGAGAACGACCTGCGTGCGAAAGTTCTGTTCCCTATTCCATGCGAAACCGATGCCGGAGATGGCATGGCGTAGTTTTTTCGGGAATGACTGGTTTTTCATTGCCTCGACCTGTGAGCGCCACAAAGGGCTGCCGTATTGGTGCGGCCGCCCGGATCGAGCAGCCATAGCTGCCCCTGCGTAAAGAAGCGATCGCCCATCACATCGGAGCCTGTCATCAGGGCCATCAACGAGCGCTGGCATAACGTGAGCGGCTGCGCGGTGTGTTTGAGCGATTCGACGAATCGTTCGGTTGCGGCATCCACATCAGGCGAGACCGTGTGCAGAACGCCCCAGCGGACCCCGGTATATGTCCGCGCCACCCCCACGAAGATCGGTTCCGCACCGACACGGAAGGCGGTTTGCCATAGCCTGACGGTTACGACCGCCTTGCCCTGCGAGTTCTGGATCGGTCGTTCGAAAGCCAGATCGTTGACACGGTCGTTCCAGAGGGCCGGCGCGAGGGGAGCCGTGGTGTAGTCGAGCCCCTGTCGGGCGAGGCGCAGCAGGTTCGTTGGATCCGGACTGTCGGCGGAGAGCCAGCCTGCTCGGCCCAGAAGCGCGGACAGTTTGTCCGCGCCAGGCGTGACGATGGCAAAGGATAGCGGTTGTCCCGGTGTGCCGAGCACGGATGAGGTGTTGGTAAGTTTCCGCGCACGTAACATTTCGTCCAGAGGACGATTGACCTGGATGACTGTTTCCGCTGCGGGAACCGGGGCTGGCGGCGTGCGGGTGGCTGCATAGGTCACGAACCCAGCGGACGCGATGGCGATCACGCCGAAGGCCGAGGCCTTTCGGAATCGTTCGGTGGGTGCCCGCCAGTCGATCCTGCCGCCCGCAGTGAGCCATTCGGTCAGGGTGACGCCAGCGATCAGCCACAGTGCACCGACCAGGTAACCGGCCCAGACGTCACTCAAATAGTGCACGCCGAGCACGATGCGGCTGAGACCGATCAGGAGGATAACTCCGGCAGTCGCGAAGAACAGATTGACACGGGCCTTCCAGCGGGCCGCCGAGCGGATCAGCAGGTAGCCCAGGAAACCGTAGCAGGCGACGGCGATGGTGGCGTGCCCACTAGGGAAGGAATAGGAGGTCTCGAGCAGTACGGCCCCGGCCGGCCGTGGCCGCTCAAAGGCCAATTTGCCCAGGGTGGTGAAAGCCGTTGCTCCCAGGCTCGACATCAGCAACCCCGCAACCGCGTATTTCCGATTGACGAGCCAGAGCACCAGGCCGGTCGAGGCCAGCAGCGCGAAGACCACGGGCGGCTGACCGAGATCCGTTATCCACACGAACGGAGGAATAGCCGACGGTGTGCGAAAGGCGGCGACCAGTTGGGCTGTCGCATGATCGATTGCGACGATTGGATCGGAGGTGACGACGTCCTCGACGATGCCCGCGAACAGGGCCAGCACATAGGTAAACGCCAGGGCTGGAACCGTCAGCGGCAGGCCCGAAAAATGCCGGCGATCGAAACGATTCATCACGAGGCGGACGCTTCGTGGGTGGCGGCGTACCCAGCGCCGCACGTAGGCATTGCGAGCCAGGGCCGTCATTACCGAACGCGTGAGCGAAACCGCCACCCACCAGAGGTCGCGGCCCTTGCGCTTGATGAAGCGCTGCAGAAGCCAAAGCAGCGCCCACAAGAGCAGGACGGCCAGTAACGCCATACCGGCCCGCGACATCCAGGTCTGCGCAACCCTGAACGACTGCCCGAACAGATAGCCGCCGCCGACCCACTGCAGTCCCCATCCGACGGCGCCCAGCAGGTTCCAGAACAGGAACGTGCGATAGCGCATTCTCACGGTGCCTGCCACGAACGGCGCGATTTCCTTCACGCTAGGTATAAAGCGGCCGAGGAAAACGCTCCTGGCACCATGCCGGTCAAAAAAGCGGTGGGCCCGTTCAAAATGGCCGGGTGTCAGGAACCAGACGCCGTCACGTGCCCATTGGCTGCCGTAGCGCTCGCCCAGCCAGTAGTTGACGTTATCCCCCAGCACTGCGCCGGCGATGGCGAACAGCAGCAGGTCCCCGAAATCCAGGTAGCTGCCAGCCGCCATGCCTCCCAGCAACAGCAGGAGGGTAGAGCCGGGCAAAAACCATCCGGCCACGAGCGCCGTCTCCAGCAGCGCTGCGAAGAAGGCCACCCAGTAACCGAGCATGTGGAAGTGCTCGATGGATGGCAGGATGGCGTGGAACAATCGCTCCATCAAAGGATCCGTGCCCCCAATCACCAAGTGCTCGTGAGCAGGCGGTCAAGCCGCGAGCCTTCGCGGTAAAGGATGCGCACCATTATGGCAGCGATGATGCCGGTGGCCGCGCCACCCAGCACATCGCTCACGTATTGAGTCCCGGTGTACGCCTGCGGGAATGCGGTCAGCACCGTCGCCGCGAGCACAGCAAGACTGCGACGGTGAAAGCCGTGCCGCAGGAACGTGGCAGTGATGGCAAAGGCGGGCCTGCCGGTGTTCGTGTCCCTGAGCCGGGGGCTGATCCCGGGGCCGTGAGCGCTGTCCTCGTGAACATGATGCTGCCGGACGGGTGGGGCCCTGGGGCGTCGCTGACTGAGGGGCGGGATGCCGTTGGTGGCTACCTGTTGTGCACAGCGGGGAGCCGTCGTCGGCGCACGACTGCCCGGCGACCAGGGGTCCGGGGAAAACAACGTGAGAAACTAGCAACCCATTGTTTTTTAGGAAATTTAATAAGCTGGTGAAAAACCCGTCAATCTGACGCGAGGCCGCCCGCGTCAGGGGTTTGGGGACGGTCTCTACGGGTTTTGCACAGCGTTATCCACAGCTTTTGTGAACAACCGGTGACAGCCGCGTGACAGCGGCTGGAGGCGGGTATGGGGCCGCCGGCGGGAGGGCCGCCGGCGGCCGGTGCGATGGGTTTTTCCCGGACCTAACGATGTGGTCCCTCAGCCCGGGCGAAGCGGTGCTCCAGTGCCTTCTCCAGCTTCCTGGCGGCGTCGTGAGTCGCGGAGTAGGCGTCCGTCGCCTGCGACTCGACGACTACCGGATTCAGCCCGGAGGGATGAGCCTCCAGCGTGCATGTCGTATCGACGCCGCCCTTGCCGGCATTCACGTCCTTGAGGTAGGTCTCCACGCGGGTGACACGCTCACCGAAGCGGCGTTCCACGCCGGCGAGCTTGGCCCGGATATGATCCTCCAGCGCCGTGGATGTCTGCATGCCTTCGGCGGCGTTGACCTGAAGCTCCATTGTCGCCTCCTTTCCGGTTGTACCGCCGCCGGACGTGACGGCGCCGGCGCGGTTTTGCAAGGCCCCCGGTCAGCCCTTCAGCCAGGCCGCCATGCGGTCCGCGGCGGTTACCACCCTCGGGCAATAGCGCTGCAGGAAGTGCTCGTCGATCTCGGTGTGCTCCGCCGCGGCCGCCAGTGCCGGCCCCCCGTCGAAGTCCACGTAGGCGAGACGCATGGACAGCTCCCGGGCGGGCCGGCCGAAATTCGAGCCGGGCAGCACGGCGACGCCGGTATCCTCCAGCAGCGACTCGCACAGGGTGGCGCTGTCGGTGATACCCCGTGCCTCGAGCTGCGGGCGCAGTGCCTCGAAGCTCGGGAACAGGTAGAACCCGCCCTGGGCCGGCCGGCAGGCCGCGCCCGCCCCGGTGAGCGTGGCGTGGAAGCGCCGGGCCAGCGCACTCAGTATCCGGCGACTGTCGGCCAGGTAGCGCTCGAGCGCCGGGCCGCCGTCGAACGCGGTGGTGGCGGCGTACTGGATCGGTGCGCTGGTGGAGGTGAAGGTCTCGCTCGCCACCGCCGCCATGCCGTCGAGCAGCCAGCGCAGCTCCGAGGGAAAGGCGAAGGTGCCGAGCCGCCAGCCGCCGGCGCCGCACCACTTGGACAGGCCGTTGCTGATCACCGTGCCTTCCGGGTAGTAGCGGGCGATGGAGACGTGCCCGCCGTCGAAGTGGGTGCCGCTGTAGATCTCGTCGGCGAGCACCAGCACGCGATAACGGCGTGCGACCTCGGCGATCCCCTGGAGCTGCTCCGGCGAATAGGCCACACCGGTGGGGTTGCCCGGGTAGTTGAGGATGAGCAGGCGGGGCCGCTCCGGGTCGGCGGCACACAGCGATTCCAGTGCCTCCGCGCTCACGCCCATGCCGGCGCCGGGGTCGGTGGGCAGCCAGCGGATCTGGCGGCCGAGGATGTGCGCCTGCGGCGCGTAGGACACCCAGCTCGGCGTGGGGATGACCAGATCGCCGTAGTAGACGAGCTGGACGATGAACATCAGCTCTTTGGTACCCGGCCCCACGAGGATATTCTCCGGGGCGTAATCCAGTCCCTCCGTGCGCCGGAGATAGCCGGCGATGGCCTGGCGCAGCGCCGCCAGACCCTTGACCGGCAGATAGTCTTTCTCGTGGGCGTGCTCGCGCAGGGCGTCCACCACGAACTGCGGCACCGGGAACGGCGACTGTCCGAGGCCGAGGCGGTAAACCTCGCGGCCCTGGCGCTGCAGTTCGGCGGAACGTTCGTTGATCGCGAGGGTCGCCGAGGGGGAGAGGCCGCGGACATTGAGGTTCAGATGGACGTGGGGGGAGCGGGTCTCCCCGGGGCGGTGCGCGTCGGCGTCGGACACGGCTGGACTCCTGGAATGGTGGCCATTCACTACGTGTGTGCTAATTATTTTTGCGTAGTGTTTTTTAATGTGCAAATAGAGGATGCATTTTATGGCGGATAACGCGATGAGCGGTCGACTGCCCCTGGCCGCCGGCGCCGTGGCGGGGCTGCTCGGCGTGGCGCTCGGTGCCTTCGGCTCGCATGCGCTGCGCGACGTACTCAGTGCCGAGCGCATGGCCGTGTGGGAAACCGCGGTGCACTATCAGTTCGTTCACGCCCTCGCACTGGTGGCGGTCGCGGCGCTGCCCGGGGCCGTCGGTCGCTGCCGCCGGGGGGCGGTGGGATGCTTCGTGACCGGGTTGGTGCTCTTCCCCGGCAGCCTCTACCTGCTCTGCCTCACCGGGGTCGGGGCCTTCGGGGTGGTGACGCCGTTCGGCGGTATGGTCTGGCTGGTGGGTTGGGCGCTGCTGATCGCCGACGCCGTGTCCCGGCGGGGGTAAAGCATGGTTTCCCGACGCCGATAACCCGGGCGGAAGGTGACTGCTCGGTCATGAATCAAGGAAATGGGGGCGATGATGCAGGGACACTTCGGGCATGCGATCCAGCGGGTATTGCGGGGTGTCGGGTTGCGAACGCTGGGGCGCCAGTTCCTGGCCTCGTATGCCCTGATCGCGGTATTCGCCCTGGCCACCGTCGCCTCGCTCTATTTCAGCCTCGGATCGAGCGCCACCGCAGTGGATATCGCCGGGCGACAGCGCATGCTCAGCCAGCGGGTCGCGAAGGAGGCCGTGATGGCCGTGCAGGGCGTGGGCAGCCGTGAGGATGTCGAGAAGACCATCGCGCTGTTCGAGTCCTCTCACCGCAAGCTCCTGCAGGGGGATCCGGGGATGGGGATCGAGCCGGTGCAGGATCCGGCGATCCGCGATCAGCTCCGCGAGGTCCAGTCGCTG
This sequence comes from Arhodomonas sp. KWT2, assembly GCF_041949875.1. Taxonomy (NCBI): domain Bacteria; kingdom Pseudomonadati; phylum Pseudomonadota; class Gammaproteobacteria; order Chromatiales; family Ectothiorhodospiraceae; genus Arhodomonas; species Arhodomonas sp. KWT2. The sequence continues at coordinate 77,889 of NZ_JBHFPQ010000038.1, read as the reverse complement.
TGGCAGCGCTACCGCGGTGACATCCAGGCCTATCTGGACGAGCCCACGAACGACGGGCTCCAGGCCATCCACGAGCGTGCGCCGGTGGTGCTCCGCGAGATGAATGCCGGAGTGGGCATGATGGCGGAGGCATCCAACCAGGCGGTGCGCGAGCAGCAGTTCATCGCCGTGGGCACGGCTCTGGCGATCCTGCTTGTGGCTTTGCTGAGCTGGTTCGGCGGGGTCAATCCGCTGATGCAGCGTATCGAGCGCCTGCGCGGCCGGTTGTGGTCGGTGGGTGACGGCGATTTCTCGCGGCCGCTGGAGGTCGAGTACGAGGACAACGAGCTCGGTCACATGTACACCGCCTACAACCGCATGCTCGAACAGGTCGGCGAGATCGTGCAGGGGGTCCACGGCACTGTGCGCCGGGTGAGCGAGAACGCCGAGACCATCGCCGCGGCGCTGCAGCGCACCGAGGGCGACGTCGGCCGGCAGCACAGCGATATCGACCAGGTGGCGACGGCGGTCAACGAGATGGCCTCGACGGTTCAGGAGGTCGCGCGGAGCACCAATCAGGCCGCCGAGGCTGCCGGTGAGGCGGACGGTGAGGCGCGCAATGGCCAGCAGATCGGCCGGCGCACGGTGGAGAGTATCGAGGCACTCGCGGGCCAGGTCGAGCAGGCCGGAACGGCCATGGACAAGCTCGCCACGGACAGCCAGGAGGTGGGACAGGTCCTGGAGGTGATCCGCGGCATCTCCGAGCAGACCAACCTGCTTGCGCTCAACGCCGCCATCGAGGCGGCCCGTGCCGGCGAGCAGGGCCGCGGCTTCGCGGTGGTGGCGGAGGAGGTGCGCACGCTCGCACGGCGCACGCAGGATTCCACCGAGGAGGTCCGGCAGATCATCGAGCGTCTCCAGAGCCAGGCGCAGGAGGCCTCCGAGGTGATCGCCCGCAGCCGGGAGAACGCACGCACCGGACTCGCCCAGACCAACGAGGCCGGCACCGCGCTGGATGGCATCGTCCACGCGGTGGGTACGATCACCGACATGAACAGCCAGATCGCCACCGGCGCCGAGGAGCAGAGCCACGTCGCCGAGGAGATCGACCAGAACATCTCCCGCATAGCGGAGGTCTCCGACCAGACCGCGCGTGCGGCGCGGGAGAACGTGCAGGCAATGGAGGAGATCCGCCGCGAAGTCGGCGAGCTCCAGACGCTGGTCATGGACCTGCGTACGGGGACCTGACCGTCGGGCCGTAAGCGCGGCGGTCCCCGTGCCATCGCCGGGGCCGCTGTCCCGCCTTGCCGGCGGATCGTGCCGATGCCGGGACCGGCGCCGGCCGGCGGTCAGCGCTCCTGCGCGGGACGGTCCTCCCTGTCCGTGTCTTCCGCCCGGTCCGCCGACCTGGCGAACTCCTCCGGGAGTTCACCGTGATCGTGATAGTCGATGTACTCCGGGGAGACGGTGCCGCCGGAGATCACGAAGCTCATGGCCTGGTCCATGGTCCAGTCCGTGGAGGTAATGAACTCCAGCGGCACCAGCTCCAGGTAGCCGGAGGTGGGGTTGGGCGTGGTGGGGACGTAGACCGCCGCGATCCGGTCGCCGGTGCGGCGGTCGGTGAGCACCCGGGTGACGAAGCCGACGGTCTTCATGTCCCGGTGGGGGAAGGCGATGAGCACCACCCGCTGGACCTCGTCGGGCTGCTGCTGGAGCGCGCCGAGCAGCGCCTTGGTGGCGCCGTAGAGCTTCTTCACCAGCGGGATGTGATTGATCAGGCCGTCGAATCCCTCGATGATCCGCCGGCCCACGACACGACTGGTGGCCCAGCCGAGCAGCAGCAGCCCGAGCAGGGTGAGCAGCAGACCGACGGCGTTCTCGAATGCCGGCGTGACCATGATCGCCGCCACGTCCGGCGAGTACGGGCTCACCAGGCTCGCCAGCGTCACCACCCACGGCTGACCGAAATCGGACAGCCGCTGGGCGACGAAACGGAAGGTCACCCAGGTGATCCAGATGGGGATCACCGTGAGAACGCCGGCGAGGAAGTAGTTCCGGATGCGCCCGGCTAGGTTTGCGCTCATGCCTGCCCGGGGGTTGCCGTGGTGCTCTCCCCGAGATTACCCCGCATCGCTCAACGAGGACAGAGCGGGCTCGACGCCGGTGAGCCGCCCGGTCTCGAAGGTGAGCATCAGTGCGTCCGCCAGACTGGACTCGATAAGCCCGTCGTAGTCGGGGAACAATCGCGTCTCGAGCGCCTCCAGCCGGGTGTGGCGGGATTTCGTCTGCGGGTTGCGGCTGAGCAGCGCGCAGCAGTCCTTGTACTGCTCCGTGCCCATGTCGAAGGTACCGATGTCGCGGGCACGCTCGATGATCTCGTGCTTGTCCAGCCCCACCAGCGGGCGGAGGATCGGGACCGTGCCCGCCTGGGAGGTGGAGACCATGTTCGCGAGCGTCTGCGAGGCGACCTGGCCGAGGCTGTCGCCGCTGACCAGCGCGCTGGCGTGCAGGTTCGCGGCGACGTGCTCGGCGAGCCGGGTCATGAAGCGCCGGAAGAGGATCATGTCGTAGCCCTGGCTGTCCTGCCCGGTGAGAGCCAGGTCGAAGTGGGTATAGGGCACGAGCAGCAGCCGCGAGCGCAGGGTGAAGCGGCTCAGGTGCGCGGCGATGCGGGCGACGAGGTTGTTCCCGGCGTCTTCCGGGCGCAGGTGCGTGGCCGTCATGTGCAGGAAGTCCACACGGCAGCCGCGCTTGGCCATCATCCAGGCGGCCACCGGGGAGTCCATGCCGCCGGAGAGCAGCGAGAGCACGTGTCCGCCGGAGAATACCGGCAGGCCGCCCGGCCCACGCCGGCGGTCATGGTAGACGTAGACGCCCTCGGGGTAGATATCCACGTGGATGGCGCGGTCCGGCCGGCGCAGGTCCACGTGCTGCCAGCTCGTGGTCTCGATGATGCGTGCGCCGAGGCGTCGGGCGAACGCCTCGGAAGTCAGTGGGAAGCCCTTGTCCGCGCGGTTGACGCGCACGGCGAAGCTCCTGCCCTTCGCCGGCTCCGCCGCCTGGGCGAGGGCTGCGGATTCGATGGCGTCCACGTCCGGGCCGTCGCCGCCGGCATAGAGGGCGTCGCGGGGGAAGAACACCGCCGGCGCGAAGGTTGCGACGCCGGCGGTCTCGCCGACCGCCTCCAGCGCGCGTTCCAGCGCGGCGGCGTTCGGGTCGCGGGGATGGACGGTGATGCGGTCGCGGCCGCGGTGCACCTCCCAGTCCAGGCCCTCGCTCTGGAGGCGGATCTTGATGTTGCGCTTGAGCCGGCTCTCGAAGTCGCGGCGGTTCCGCCCCTTCAGGGCCACCTCGGCGTAGTGCACGAGTATGCGGTTGCAGTTCATTGCGGTCCGGGTCGGGGTTCGACAGGGGCACGTATTCTATGCGTTAACCCGGCCCTCTGTCGTCCACCGTCGCCCGCCACGCACAGGAGGCAGTGCCGGCGCTGCATCCGGAGGCCAGGGATACCGCGCTGTCCGGCATCGTTCCAGGCCCGGGACCCGCGGTCCGGGGGCTCACGCCGGCCGACAGTGGCGCGTCGTCGCCCGGAACGGCGGCCACATCCCCTGGCGGCCGGGGTCAGCCGTCCTCACCGCCGGGCAGGATGAGGGTCACGCGGGTGCCTCCCAGTTCCGGGGCCCCGTCCAGTGCCAGCGTGCCGCCGGCCTGTCCAGCGAGCTCGCGGACCACCGCAAGACCAATGCCCTGGCCGTCGCCGCCGGTGTCCAGACGCCGGCCGCGGGTGAGCGCGGCCTCGCGCACGTCAGCGGCGATGCCCGGGCCGTTGTCATCCACGTCGATACGGATGCGCCGCCCGCCGCCGTCGTCCGCGGCGGTGACGGCAACGTGGCCGGCGCCGTAGCGCCAGGCGTTGTCCAGGATGTTGCCGAGCATCTCCATGAGGTCGTCTTCGGTGCCGGCATACCAGAGGCCGTCGGGGCAGTGCACCTGCAGCTCGACGTCGCGCTCCAGCCGGGCATGGTGCAGCGCCCGGGCGAGGCGGTGGATCACGGGCGCCACCGCCGTGCGGCCGCCACCTTCCAGCCGCCCTGCGCCGCTGCGGCGCACGTGGTACTCGATCTGTCGGTCGATGCGGGTGATCTGCTCGGCAGCGGCGTCCAGGTCCGCCGGTGTGCGGCTGGCCAGGGCGCCGCGTATCACCGCGAGCGGGGTCTTCAGGCTGTGGGCGAGATTGTCCAGGGTCTCGCGGTAGCGCCGCGTGCGCTCGCGCTCGCCGTCGGCGAGGCGGTTGATGTTGTCCGTGAGCACGGCGATCTCCCGCGGGTGATGGCCGCCGAGGCGGTCACGCCAGCCGCGGTGCATGGCGTCGACTTCGGCGGTGACCCGCCGCAGCGGCGCGAGGCCCCAGCGCAGGGTCAGCCACAGGGCGAGCAGCAGCCCGGCACAGCCCACACTCATCCAGGCCCAGAGGGTGCGGCGGAAACCGGCGATGCTGGCGCGATAGGCCTCGTCCCCGGCGATCAGGGTGATGCTGAAGCGCCGGGTGGGGCCGGATAGCGGCTCCCAGGACACGCCGTAGTCCATGCGGAAGCGCCCGTCACTGTGCCGGAACCGGACCGTGCCGGGGGTGACCCACTCCGGGGCCGGCAGGGACTGGCCGATCGCGGAGCGCGAGTGCCAGACCTGGCCTCCCTCCGGCGTGAGCACCCACGCATACAGCCCGGAGCCCGGGCGGGCGAACCGGGGCTCCGGCAGGCTGGCTCCGGGGCGTATGCCTTTCTCGCCCACGCGCATGGCCGCGAGCAGGGTATGGACCTGGCCACGCAGGCGGTCGCGCTCGGCGGCGATCGCGCTGCGGCGGAACGCCTGCTCCAGGCCGGTCGCTGCGAGCAGGGTGAATGCCACGGTAACGATGCCGGCGGTGACCAGCAGCCGTCTGTGGAGTGAGGCCGTTACCGCCACGGCGCGAGCCGGTAGCCCTGGCCGCGCAGGGTCTCTATGGGCTGCCAGCGCCGGTGCGGATCGAGCTTGCGGCGCAGGCGGCGGACGAAGACCTCGAGGACGTTGGAGTCGCGCTGGTCGTCGTCGGCGTAGAGGTGCTCCATGAGCTGTGTCTTCGACAGCACCTCGCCGGGGTGGTGCATGAGGTAGGCGAGAAGGCGGTACTCGAACGCCGTGAGGGTGATCGGTTCGCCGTCCAAGTGAACCTCCGAGGTGCGCGTGTCCAGCGTGATCGGGCCGTGGTTGAGCACCGGACTGGCCCACCCCCCGGCACGGCGCAGCAGTGCCTGCACCCGGGCGAGGAGTTCGGGCATCTCGAAGGGCTTGACGAGGTAGTCGTCGGCGCCGGCCTCGAGGCCGGTGACCTTTTCCTGCCAGCGGCTCCGGGCGGTGAGGATGAGCACCGGGTAGCGCCGGCCGGCGGCACGGACACGGCGGATGAGCTCCAGGCCGTCGGGGCCGGGTAGTCCCAGGTCCACGATGGCGACGTCCACGGGGTAGTCCAGGGCCATGTACACGCCCTCGTCGCCGTCGCCGGCCTCATCGACGACGAAGCCCGCCCCGCTCAGGGCGTCCGCGACCTCGCGGCGCAGCCGGATCTCGTCCTCGATGACCAGCGCGCGCACCGTTCAGCGCCTCCGTCCGGCCGGAACCTCGATCACCCGGACCCGCCCCTCGCCGAGAAGCACGCGCATGCGATAGACCTGCTGGCCGTCGGCGCGGGTGCGTGTCTCCACGGAGATCACCTGCCCGCCGGTGCGCCGCTCCACCTGGCGGACCGCCTGGTCGCGGCCGTCAGCGGCGCGGGCGGCGTGAACCGGCGCGGCGGTCGTGCAGACCGCCGCGGCGAGCAGGGCGAACAGGGCGAGACGGGATGCCATGGCTACTCCAAGGGCGTCACATCCAGCCGCACGCGAACGCGTCGGCCCGGATCGTGGTCCATGCGGGTGACATACTCCTCGCCATGATAGCGGTAATGCACACGGTAGCCGATGGTGCGGGTCTCGTAGTGGGTCTCCTCGACGGTCTCGCAGCGGCGTTCGCGCCGGCTGCCGCCATAGCGGTGCTCGTCCCGGCCGGCGATCCCGCGGCCGATCCCGGCGCCGAGGATGGTGCCGGCCACGGTGGCCACGCGCCGGCCGTCGCCGCCGCCGACCTGGTTGCCGAGGACGCCACCGACGATACCGCCGATGACCAGCCCGGCGGTGTCGTTGCCCCGACGAGGCTCGCGGTAGCGCACGGTCTCGTACCAGCACTCCTCCCGGGGTGTGCTCACTTCCACCGTCCGGGTCAGCGGCTCGACGTGGGTGACCCGGGCGTAATCGTCGTGCCCGCCCCGGGCGAGCGCCGGGGCGCTGGCCACGGAGAGGGCGAGGGCGATGGCGGGGATGCGGTAGTGCATGACGGACGCCTCCTGAATGGTGATCGTGGCCGCGAGTCTGAACGGGGTGAGCTGAACGGTGCCTGAATGGAGACGGGTATGGTGGGCGTGGAATCGATATGTAATGATATAACGGTATCGGAACGCGGGGAGTCCGCAATGAGTGAGTCCGTACTGATGGCGTTTCCCGCCGAAGGACACGATCACCGCGACTGCGTGGCGACGGCCCTCGCCGCGGCGGAGCGGCTGTGCCGGGAGCAGGGGGCGCGGCTGACGCCACAGCGCCGGCGGGTGCTGGAGCTGGTCTGGCGCGGTCACCGCCCCGCCAAGGCCTACGAGCTCATGCAGGCGCTCGCGGAGGGCGAGCGGCCGGTGGCGCCGCCCACGGTCTACCGGGCGCTGGATTTCCTCATGGAGGCGGGGCTGGTGCACCGGCTCGCCTCGCTCAACGCGTTTGTCGGCTGTGCCGCGCCGGAGCATCCCCACGCGGGGCATTTCCTGATCTGCACGCGCTGCGAGCGCGTCGCGGAGCTGGATGCCCCGGATGTGGACGAGCTGCTGGGCGAGCGTGCCGCCGAGCAGGGCTTCGCCCTGGAGCACGAGACCATCGAGCTGGCGGGCGTGTGTGCCGCCTGCCGGCAGTCCCAACCAGCGTAATCCTTGGAGTCGACCATGTTGCGACGACAGCTCGCCCGTTGCGTCCTCGTCCTGGCCGCCGTGCTCGCCTGGCCGGCGGCGGCCCCCGCGGCGGAGGCGCCAATGCAGGTGTACACCAGCGTGATCCCGGTGAAGACGCTGGTCGAGGCCGTCGGCGGGGACCGCGTGGCCGTTACCGCCCTGGTGCAGCCGGGGCAGAGCCCGGCGACCTTCGATCCCGGTCCGCGGACGCTGGCGTCCCTGGAGGGCACCGAGGTCTATTTCCGCGTCGGCGTGCCCTTCGAGCGCTCCTGGATGGCGCGTCTGCGTGCCGCCGCCCCGCGCATGTCGGTCGCGGACCTGCGCGATGACGTCAAGCTCCGGGCGATCGGCGCCCATGCCCACGAGCATAGTGACGAGGCGAATGCTGCGGACGATCTCGCCGGCCTGTCGCCGGACGTGGCGAAGGTCGTGGACGCCATGGGGGAGGGCCGTGTGCCGCGCGAGGTGGCGGATCCCCACCTCTGGACCAGCCCGGCCAACGCGGTACCGATGGTCAAGCGGATACGCGATGCGCTGACCCGCGAGGACCCCGCCCACCGGGCGGAATACGAGCAGCGTGCCGCCGACTATATCGAGCGTCTCAATGCCCTGGACAAGCGCATCGCCGAGCGCCTCGCGCCGCTGAAGGGGCGCCGCTTTGTGGTCTTCCATCCGGCGTGGGGATATTTTGCGGACCGCTACGGGCTGGTGCAGCTCGCCATAGAGGCGGACGGCAAGAGCCCGGGGGGATCGGAGCTGGACAAGCTCATCGAGGAGATCCGCGGGCTGGACGTCTCCGCGGTGTTCGTCCAGGACCAGTTCAGCCAGCGCAGTGCCCGGACCATTGCCGACGCGCTGGGGATCAAGGTGGTGAGTATCGATCCGCTGGCCGCGGACTACATCGACAACCTCGACCGCGTCAGCCAGCGTATCGCCGAGGCGCTGCAGTGACGCCAGCCGTCGAGCTCGAAGGCGTCACCGCCGGCTACGACGGCTACGTCGCCATCCGGGACGTCACCCTGAGCGTCTCCGACGGCGAGTTTCTCGGCCTGGTCGGACCCAACGGCAGCGGCAAGAGCACGCTGCTCAAGGTGGTGCTGGGGCTGATCCGCCCCTCGGCCGGCAGGGTTCGGGTGCTCGGCACGTCGCCGGCGCGGGCGCGCCGGCACGTGGGCTACGTCCCGCAGTACGCCGCGTTCACCCGCAGTTTCCCGATCACCGTGGCGGACGTGGTCCGCTCCGCCACCCTGCGGCCCTGGCAGCCGTGGCCGCGTTACCGCGCGGAGCAGCGGGCCGCCGCCGATGCCGCCATGGCGGAGGTGGAGGTGGACGCCCTTGCCGGGCGCACGGTGGACCAGCTCTCCGGCGGCCAGCTCCAGCGGGTGCTCATTGCCCGCGCGCTGGCGGTGCGCCCGGCCCTGCTGCTCCTCGACGAACCCACGGCGAGCGTCGACCCCCGGGCCGAGCGGGCGTTCTTCGAGCTGCTGCGGCGGCTCAACGAGCGCATGACCATCGTGGTGGTCAGCCACGACATCGCCTTCGTCAGCGAGTACGTCTCCCATGTGGCCTGCATCAACCGCGAGCTCGTCTGCCATACCGCCGAGCCCCTGGGGCCCGGGGTGCTGGAGCGCCTCTACGGGCACCCGGTGCGGTTCGTCGACCATGCCCATGTCGATCACGTCCATGGGGGTGGTCATGGCGTTCATTGAGGCGCTGCTGCGCCAGGGCTTCCTTCAGCATGCGGCGATCGGTATCGCCCTGGCGTCGGTCGCCTCCGGGCTGATCGGGCCGTTCGTGGTGGTGCGCCGCATCGGCTATCTCGCCGGCGGCATCGCCCACTCCGTGCTCGGCGGCATGGGCGTGGCGTGGTATTTCGGCGCCAGCCCGCTGGCCGGCGCACTGGTGGCCGCGTTGCTTGCGGCGTTGATTGTCGGCTGGGTGAACCTGCGTTTCCGCGCCCACGAGGACATGCTCATCAGCGCCCTGTGGTCCGGCGGCATGGCGGTGGGGATCGTGTTCATCTCCCAGACCGAGGGCTACCGCGCCGACCTCTTCGGCTACCTGTTCGGCAATATCCTGCTCGTGGACGCGCCCACGCTGTGGCTCATGGCGGGGCTGGACGTGCTCATGCTCACGGTGCTGATGCTTTTCTACCGCCAGTTCACCGCGGTGTGCTTCGACGCCGAGTTCGCTCGCCTGCGCGGTGTCCCCGTGCCCTTCTTCCATATCCTGCTCCTGTGCCTCGTGGCGGTGACCGTGGTGATCCTGGTACAGGTCTCCGGGCTGATCCTGCTGATCGCGCTGCTCAGCCTGCCGGCGGCCACGGCGGGCGACTGGGTGCGTTCGCTGGGCTCGATGATGCTGCTCGCGGCGGGGATCGCGGCAGGCACCGGCTATCTCGGTCTCGCCCTGGCGTGGCAGCCCGACTGGCCCGCCGGCGCGACCATCGTGCTCACCCTGTGCGGGGTCTACGTCCTGTCCCTGGCGGCGCGTCTGTGGCGCGAGCGTCGCCACAGGGGGTCAGAGCGAGCGGCCTGACACCGGGGATTCCGCTATCCCCCCCTTGAGGGGAGGGGGTGGCATCCCAACCCTCCGGGACAGGTCACTTGCAATGCAGGAGGAATCATGGCGACGCACGCAGGCCATGCCGGGCACGCGCATCACCACGGCGCCCACGGGGACCACGGCGGGCGGCTGCGCACCTCGGTGCACGCGACGGTGCACTGCCTCGTCGGCTGCTCCATCGGTGAGTTCGCCGGGCTCTCCATCGGCGTCGCGCTGGGGCTGGGCACGACCCTGACCCTCACTCTGGCGGTCGTCCTGTCCTTCATCGCCGGGCTCAACCTGGCGGTGCAGCCGCTGATGCGCGAGCAGGGGATGAGCTACCTGGACGGCATCCGCACGATCTGGCTCGGCGAGACGGTCTCCATCGCGGCCATGGAGGTAGCGATGAACGTCACCGACTATCTGGTCGGCGGTGTCCAGGTCGGTAGCCTCGCCAGCCCGATGTTCTGGGCCGGCTTCGTGGCGGCGCTGCCGGTGGGCTTCCTCGCCGCGCTGCCGGTCAACTACTGGCTCATCGGACGCAACCTCAAGCACTGCCACTGAACACGCCGCTGCCGGGGGCGCGGCAGTGCCCGGCGGGGTGGTAGGCTGGGGCCGTCCACCGCCGGCTGCCACCGGCCGGTGGGGCAACCGGAGGGAGACGATGCGCGGACGCTGGTGGGCGCTGGCCCTGATGCTGATCGGATGGATGGCGGCCCTGCCCGCTGTGGCGGGGCAGCTGCGGCTCGACGGCGAGCCGGTTCAGGGGGCGTTGCTCACCGGGCACGTCGCCCCGGCGTCCGCCACGGTACGCTTCGCGGGGCGGGAGGTACGCGTGGCCGATGACGGTACGTTCGTGATCGGCTTCGGCCGCGACGCCGAGCGTCGCGAGACGCTCGTGGCCGAGTGGGCCGACGGCAGCCGGGTACGACGCGAGATGAGCGTGGCGCGGCGGCACTACCGCATCCAGCACATCGACGGCCTGCCGACCCGTACCGTCAGCCCGGATGAGGACGCCCTGAAGCGCATCCGCCGGGAGGTGGCGATGGTGCGCGAGGCGCGCCGGCGCAACGATCCCCGCGCCGACTACACCAGCGGCTGGCGGTGGCCGGTGACCGGGCGCATCACCGGTGTGTACGGCAGCCAGCGCGTGCTCAACGGCGAGCCGCGGCGGCCCCACTACGGCGTGGACATCGCCGCTCCGAGGGGGGCCACCGTGGTCGCGCCGGCGGACGGCGTGGTCAGCCTCGTCCACGACGACATGTACTACTCCGGCGGTACCCTGCTCATCGACCACGGCCAGGGCGTCTCCTCCGCCTTCCTCCATCTCTCCCGGATCACCGTGAAGGAGGGCGAGCGCGTCCGCCGCGGCGATCCCATCGCCGAGGTCGGCGCCAGCGGCCGGGCTACCGGTCCGCACCTGGACTGGCGCATGAACTGGTTCGACCGCCGGGTCGACCCGACCCTGCTGGTTCCGCCCATGCCCGGCGGCTGAGGTACGTCCCGTGCGCGATCTGGTGATCGTCCTCGGCGACCAGCTGGATCCGGCATCGGCGGCGTTCGACGATTTCGACCCCACACGCGACAGCGTATGGATGGCCGAGGCGCAGGCCGAGACCCGTACCGGCACCTTCCCGGCCCACCAGCGCCGGCTGGTGCTGTTCTTCTCCGCCATGCGCCACTTCCGCGACGGCCTTCGCGCCCGCGGCGTGCATGTGTGCTACCACGCGCTGGCACTGGCACCGGGGGCGGAGCGGGGACACGGGCTCGCCGACATCCTCGCGGAGGACGTGCCGCGCCTCGCACCCGAACGGCTGGTGGTCCTCGAGCCCGGTGACTACCACGTGCGGCGCTCGCTCGAGGCCGTCGCCGAGACACTGGGCCTGGCGCTGGACATCCGCACGGACCGGCACTTCTACACCACCGTCGCGGACTTCGAACACTGGGCGCGGGGCCGCCGATCCCTGTTGCTCGAGGACTTCTACCGCCGCCTGCGCCGGCGCCACGGCGTGCTCATGGACGGCGGCAGTCCCGCCGGCGGGGTCTGGAACCTCGATCACGACAACCGCCGTGCCTTTGGCCGCCAGGGGCCGGGGTGGATCGAGCCGCCGCCGTCCTTCCGCCCGGATGCCACCACCCGTGCGGTGATGGAGACCGTCACGGCGCGTTTCGGCGACCATCCCGGCGACATGGCGGGCTTCGACCTTGCGGTGACGCCGGCACAGGCCCAGCAGGTGCTGGCGCACTTCATCGACGTGCGCCTCCCGGCCTTCGGCACCTGGCAGGACGCGATGTGGACCGGTGGTCACCAGCTCTACCACTCGCGCCTGTCGGCGGCGCTGAACATGCACCTGATCACACCACAGGCCTGTGTGGAGGCGGCCGTGGCCGCCTGGCGGGAGGGGCGGGCGGCGCTCAACCACGTCGAGGGGTTCGTACGCCAGATCCTCGGCTGGCGCGAGTACGTCCGCGGCATCTACTGGAGCCGCATGCCGGGCTATGCCGGGCTCAATCACCTCGGCCACGAGGGGGCGCTGCCGGCGGCCTACTGGAGCGGGGAGACGTCCATGCGCTGCATGGCGGACGCCATGGACAACGTCCTCACCAACGGTTACGCCCACCACATCCAGCGGCTGATGGTGCTTGGGCTCTACGCCCAGCTCTACGGCGTGCACCCCTACCGTTTCCACGAATGGCACATGGCCATGTACCTCGACGCCGTCGACTGGGTGAGCCTGCCCAATACGCTGGGCATGAGCCAGTTCGGCGATGGCGGGGTGATGGCCACCAAGCCGTACTGCGCGAGTGGCGCCTACGTGCGGCGCATGAGCAATTACTGCCGGGGCTGCCGGTTCGACCCGGCAAAGGCCAGCGGGCCGGATGCCTGTCCGCTGACCACCCTCTACTGGGATTTTCTCGACCGCCACCGTGAACGCCTGACGGGCAACCACCGCATGCGGCTGCAGCTGAAGAACCTGCAGCGGCGCTCGGAGGAGCTGCCGGCCATCCGGGCGCAGGCGGCGGCGCTGCGCGACAAAGGAGGAGAGTGAAATGAGCTACGATGCGCCCGTGCGGCACATGCGCTTCCTCATGGAGGAGGTTTTCAATCTGGCGGACATCGCCTCACTGCCCGGTTTCGAGGAGGCGACGCCGGAGACGGTGGCCGCGATCCTGGAGGAGGCGGCGCGCTTCGCCGGCGGCGAGCTCGCGCCGCTCAATGCGCCGGGCGACCGGGCCGGCGCCAGGCTGGAGGGGCGTGACGTGGTCGTGCCGGAGGGCTTCGCCGCGGCTTACCGTGCCTACGCGGAGGCGGGCTGGAACGCCGTTGCCTGCGATCCGGCGCATGGCGGCATGGGGCTGCCGGCGCTGGTGGCTACCGCCACCCAGGAGATGTGGCAGGCGGCGAACCTGTCGTTCTCGCTGTGCCCGATGCTCACCGCCGGTGCCATCGAGGCCCTGGAGCGTCACGGCAGCGAGGCCCAGCAGGCGCGCTATCTCCCGCGGCTGGTGAGCGGCGAGTGGACGGGGACCATGGACCTGACCGAGCCCCAGGCCGGCTCGGACCTGGGGGCCATCCGCACCCGCGCCGAGCGTCGTGACGATCACTACCGGATCTTCGGCCAGAAGATCTACATCACCTGGGGCGAACACGGCATGACGGACAACATCGTCCACCTCGTGCTCGCCCGCACCCCGGACGCCCCCGCGGGCGTGCGCGGTATCTCCATGTTCATCGTGCCCAAGTACCTGCCGGACGCCGCCGGGCAGCCTGGCGAGCGCAACGACATGTACTGCGGCGGCATCGAGCACAAGCTCGGCATCCATGCCAGCCCCACGTGCACCATGATCTACGGCGAGACCGACGGCGCCGTGGGCTACCTCGTCGGCGAGGAGGGGCGCGGGCTGGAGTACATGTTCACGATGATGAACGAGGCCCGCCACAAGGTCGGCATGCAGGGGCTGTCCATTGCCGAACGGGCCTACCAGCAGGCCGCGGCGTATGCTGCCGAGCGCACCCAGGGGCGTACCGTCAGCGGCGAGGCGAGCATCGTCGGTCACCCGGACGTGCGCCGCATGCTGCTGACCATGAAGTCGTGCACCGAGGCCATGCGCGCGCTCTGCTACGCCGGGGCCGCCGCCATGGACCGCGCACGGCGTGCCACGGACGGCCACGAGCGCGGTCGCCAGCAGGCGAGGGCAGACCTGCTCATCCCGGTGATCAAGGCCTGGTGCACGGAGCTCGGTATCGAGGTCGCCTCGCTCGGCATCCAGGTGCATGGGGGCATGGGCTACATCGAGGAGACCGGGGCCGCCCAGTACCTGCGCGACGCCCGTATCGCCGCGATCTACGAGGGCACCAACGGCATCCAGGCCAACGACTTCATGGGTCGCAAGCTGTTGCGGGATAGCGGTGCGGCGATGACCGCTCTACTCGACGACATGGCGGCGGACGTCGACGGCCTGGGCGACTGCGCCTCGCCGGGGCTCTCGGAGATCGGCAGCGGCATGGTCTCGGCGATCGCCGCGTTGCGCCGAAGCACCGCCCGGGTACTGGAGAACGCTGCGGATGACCCGGCCGCCGCCGGGGCGGCCGCGTTCCCGCTGCTGATGCAGACCGGTTTCGTCGCCGGCGGCTGGCTGCTAGCGCGCGCCGCCAGGGTCGCGGCCGGCTCGGAGGACGACGCCTTCAACCGGGCCCGTGTCGACGTGGCGCGGTTCTACGCCGCGCACGTGCTGCCCCGGGCGGAGGCTCACGGCGCGGCGGCACGAAGTCGGGGCGGGGTGGTGGCCGGCGTGCCGACGGCCGCGGTCCTGGGCGAGCTGTGACGGCCTCGCCGGCCCGTTTCATGAGGAGGCGGGCGAAGGGCACGCCGGCGCCCGTGCCGTCGTCGGTGTCCGTGTGATGCCGCGCCCGTGGCCCGTGACCGGCGTTGCCCCGCCTGGCGGTGACCGTAGACGGCCACCGCCAGGGGCCGGGTCAGGCGTCGTCGCGCCGGCCTATGAAGGTCTTGGCCAGGGCGTGATAGACCGGATAGGGGCAGATGGCCCGGGAGACGCCGAAGGCGATCACGCTGGTGGCCATCAGCGGTACCAGCATGGCGTTGTTGTCCGTCATCTCCAGCACGATCACGAAAGTGGTAATGGGCGTCTGTACCACGCCGGAGAAGTAGGCGGTCATGCCCAGAAGGATCACCACGCCCGCCGGGGCGTAGGGTAGAACGCCGGTCAGCGCGGCACCGAGCTCGGCGCCGGCGGAGAGGCTCGGCGAGAACAGGCCACCGGGGATGCCGCTGAGGTACGACACGACGGTGGCGAGCCACTTGCCGATGGCCAGCAGCGGCGTGCTCAGCATCGCCCCCGGTTCGGCCATGGAGCCGGCATCCAGCAGGTGCTTGGCCTGCTCGTAGCCCGTGCCGAAGGTACGCCCGCCTGCGGCAATGCCGATCAGCGCGATCACCAGTCCGCAGCCGAGACCGAAGAGCAGCGGCCAGCCGCGGCGGATCGGGCCGAGGCCGCGCACGCCGACCTGCAGCGTCCAGGAGAAAAGCCCGCCGGCCAGGCCGCCGACCAGCCCGCAGACCGGCACCGCCACCCAGCTCCAGTCCTGGGGCATGGTCGTGGAGATGTGGCCGAAGTAGGCGTAGTCGCCGATCACGACCAGCGAGGTCAGACCCGCGAGGATGACCGAGAGCAGCACGAGGCCGCTGGTGCCCTCCTCGTAGTCCCGGTGCAGCTCCTCGATGGCGAAGACCACACCGGCGAGTGGTGTGTTGAACGCCGCCGACAGGCCCGCCGCACCGCCGGCGAGGATAAGGCCCTTCTCGAGGTAATGTGACGGGAAACGGCCGATACGCCCCGCGAGGTGCATCACCGCCGCACCGACGTGGATGGTCGGTCCCTCGCGGCCGATGGAGGCGCCGAGCATGAGGCCGAACATCGTCACCACGATCTTGGCGACGCCGACGACCGGCGAGAGCACCCGCTGGCGCACCGGGTCGCCGGTGCGGCCCTGCAGGGCCACGATGACCTGGGGGATGCCGCTGCCCGAGGCGGCGGGGATGAAGCGCTCGGTGAACCAGACGAGGGCGCCGATGCCCAGCGGGGTGATGATCAGGG
The DNA here is from genome assembly GCF_041949875.1 of Arhodomonas sp. KWT2. Lineage (NCBI taxonomy): Bacteria > Pseudomonadati > Pseudomonadota > Gammaproteobacteria > Chromatiales > Ectothiorhodospiraceae > Arhodomonas > Arhodomonas sp. KWT2. The sequence goes on along the minus strand of NZ_JBHFPQ010000038.1, from coordinate 62,186 downwards.
TCGCCCAGGGCGAGAGGTCCATGAGACGGTTGTGAATGCCCTGGGCGTAATCGGCGCCCATCGCGAAAGCGACGCCCGCGAGGCCAACGACAATGGAGGCCAGCCAGAAGACGATTCGGACACGCCAGAGGAGCGGTGAGAGCAGGTTGCGTTTCGAGCGTCGCAGTCCGAGCAGTAGTTCGTTCATTCGTGCACAGTCCTCCCGTCCACGCCCGTGGACGCGAGGCCGGCGCCGCCCGACAGAAGATCAGCGTGCGAGCGAGCCAGTTTTAGACGAGACATTGAGGGCGGCCCCATTGCAATGAAGATGCAAAAAGGGGCACGTCGTCGCCGAGCCATCGCGGATCGACGTGTTCGTCACGGGCGCGGAGCGGGTGAGATAAGGGACCTCTCTGGAAAAGGAATCCACGAGCCTGTCGATAAAGACTCACCCTATATATAGTATGCGGGAGAATAACCTATCCGCACAAGGCGTGTTCCGTGTGGACAGGGGAATAGAGGGAGGAGAACCATGGCCGCGACAATGGAACGTGGATTCACGGAGCGGATGAGCGATACCGGCGTGCTCACCCTGACGCTCACCAACGCCGGGCGTTACAACCCGCTGACCCGTGAGCTGCTGGACGATCTGCGCGAGCGGCTGGCGGAGGCGGCGGACGACGACGCCGTGCGCGTCGTGGTCATCGCCGCCGAGGGCAAGGCCTTCTCGGCCGGCCATGACCTCGCCGAGGTGCGCAGCGGCACCACCGAGGCCGAGCACCAGTCCCTGTTCGACGCCTGCGGCGACCTCATGCTGCAGATCAATCGTATGCCCCAGCCGGTAATCGCCCAGGTCCAGGGCATTGCCACCGGCGCCGGTTGCCAGCTCGTCGCCGCCTGCGACCTCGCCGTCGCCAGCGATGACGCCCGTCTCGCCACCTCCGGCATCAACCTGGGCCTGTTCTGCGGCACGCCCTCGGTGGCGGTCAGCCGGGCCATCGCGCCGAAACACGCCATGGAGATGCTGCTCACCGGCGAGTTCATCGACGCCGCCACCGCGGCGCGCATCGGCCTGATCAACCGCGCCGTGCCCGCCGATGAGCTGGAGGGCGAGGTGGACCGGCTGGCGGAGACCATCGCCGCCAAGGCGCCCACCGCGCGGCGGCTCGGCAAGCAGCTGTTCTACCGCCAGCTCGGCATGAGTCTGCCGGACGCCTATGCCGATGCGAGCCGCACCATGGCACGCAACATGATGGCCGAGGACGCCCAGGCGGGCATCGACGCCTTCCTCAACCGCAAGCGGCGCTGATCTATCGCCGCGCCAACCCGCCGGCACGCGGCGGGTTGGCAGGGCTGGAACCGGCTCCTATAATAACTGACCAGTCAGTCATTATAGGAGGGCGGGCATGGCACCCCGCGTCGTGGACGTCGAGGCCCGCCAGCGGGCCATCGCCGGGGCGGCGGTCGAGGTCTTTGCGCGTGACGGCTTCCAGGGCGCGCTGGTTGATGACATCGCCGCCGCCGCCGGGCTCAGCAAAGGCTCCGTGTACCGCTACTTCGACGACAAGGAGGCGCTGTTTCGTGCCGCCTTCGAGGCCTGCCAGGGTGCGCTGATGGCCGAGTGCCAGGCGGCGATGGCCGCCCGGGACGGTCACTGGGACGCGTTGGCCGCGGGGCTCTTGGCGGCGGTGGCCGGGCTGCGCCGGCAGGTGGCGATCTTCCCGCTGACGCTGGAGTTCTGGGCGGCGGCGAGCGCCGGTCCGGCGCGGGAGCGTCTCGGCACCATCATGCGCGGCATGTACGCCGAGTTCCGCGCGCTCGTCGCGGAGACCGTGCGGGCCGGGCAGTCGGCGGGGGAGCTGGATGCGGGCGTCGATCCCGAGGCCGTCGCCGCGTGGCTGGTGGGGGGTGTGGACGGCGTGGTGCTGCAGCACTGGTTCGATCCGTCTGTGAATCCCGACCACGTGGTCGCCGGTATGCTGGAGACCGTCCGCCGGGGGCTGCAACCCGCCGGGACGCGGGGCGACGACGGTGCCGCCTGACCCGGTATCCGCGTTTCGTGGTTCCGTCCGTCACTGGCCGTGCAGGTTAGTGGCCGACCACGCGAGATCTGAAAATGTGCCCCGTCGACGCGCCGGCCGCCAATGCCCGGCGGGGGCTGGGCGACTGGGAAACGGAGGGAGCCATGCGCTGGCGCGGTGTGCATCATGTGGAGTTCTCGGTGCTCGATTACGAGCGTTCCATCGCCTTCTACGACCGGATGTTCGGCTGGCTCGGTTATCACAGCTTCTGGACGCTGGACGTCGGATATCGCTCCACCTACTACATGGCGCGTTACCCCTTCGCGCACAGCTACATCGGTATTCAGCCGGCGCGGACCGGTGAGCGGCTGCACCACGACGAGCACGCCACCGGTATCCATCACATCGCGCTGTGGGCGCGCCGCCGGCGGGAGGTTGACGACTTCCGCCGCGAGTTCCTCGCCAACGCGCCGGTCACCGTCACCGACGAGCCGGCGGAGTACCCGGTCTACGCGCCGGGCTATTACGCGGTGTTCTTCTCCGACCCGACCGGGATACGCTGGGAGCTCGCGCACACGCCGTTCCTGCCCGGCATCGGGGCAATCCGCCGCTCACTGCGGGTCGCGCGGCAGCTCCGGCGGGAACACCCGGAATGGCGCCAGCACCCCGTGCGCGAGATGCAGCGCACGCTGCCCTCCCGCGAGGAGGCGGCGGGGGAGGAATGACCATGGCAGGGAATTACTGGCAGCCGTATCCCGTCGAACGCGCGCGGCGTTACCTGGAGCCGGGGCCCGTGGTGCTGGTGTCCTCGGCATGGGCGGGCGGACGCAACGTGATGACGCTCGGCTGGCACACGGTCATGGAGTTCTCGCCTGCGCTCGTCGGCTGCATGATCTCCGCGGGCAACCACAGCTTCGGGCTGATCCGCGAGGCCGGCGAGTGCGTCATCAACCTGCCGACCCTGGAGCTGCTCGACGCGGTGGTGGGCGTGGGCAATACCACCGGCGCCTCGGTGGACAAGTTCGAGCGCTTCGGCCTCACGCCGGCGTCGGGTGAGGTCGTGGCGGCGCCGCTGATCCGCGAGTGCCACGCGGCGTTCGAGTGCCGGCTGGCCGGGGACCGCCTGGTCCCGGACTACAACTTCTTCGTCTGGGAGATCGTGCGCGCCTGGGTGAAACCGGCGCCGGCGTGGCCGCGGACGGTGCACTACACCGGCGACGGGGTGTTCATGGTCTCCGGCGGGACCGTCGACCGGAGCGCCGACTTCCGGGCGGAGATGCTGCTGTCGCCTTCGGGCTAGCCCCGGCCCTGGTTGCCGATGACGCGCTCACCCGATTCGGCATCCCCGGCATGCCCCGACAGCGCCGAGGCCAGGCGGCGGAGGCTGTGCTCCACGGTCTCCAGCTCCTCGGGGGAGAGGGCGTCGAGCCGGTCGCCGAGGTGCGCCATGTGGGCCGGGAAGACCTCGTCGAACAGTGCCTCGCCCTCGCCGGTGAGCCGGACGTAGACGCAGCGGCGGTCCTGCTCGCAGGGCACGCGCTCCACCAGCCCCTTCTGCTCCAGCCGGTCGACCACGCCGGTGAGGGTGGTCTTGTAGATCAGCGTCCGGTGGCCGAGCTCGGAGAAGGTCATGCCCTCGGTGTTGCCGAGCGTGCAGACGACGTCGAACTGCGGGGCGCTGAGGCCGGTGGTGCGGATATGGGCCCCGGAGTACTGCTCGAAGGACTGCCACGCCTCGGCGAGGGCACGGATGACGCGTGCGAACGGTGCGCTGCTGGTGTGATAGCGGCTCATGGGGACGGAATCATATCGGGCATTGGCACCTCGGCAAAGCCCCACCGGCTTGAAAGTGGCGGTGAGACACGCCAGCTAACGGATTGTCCTTATACGAACAATGGAGATATCTCATGAGTGATGCAAGTCGCCGTATCCTTTTCGTGCTCACGGGCAACGACCGTCTCGGCGATACCGGCGAGTCGACCGGGGTATTCCTCGCCGAGGCCGCACACCCGTATGACGTCGTCACGAAAGCCGGCTTCGAGGTCGATTTCGCCAGCCCCACCGGTGGTCCGGTGCACTTCGACCCGCGCAGCACCGGCGACCGTGATCCGGTTTCCGACGCGTTCTACAGCGACGAGACCATCCAGGGACGCCTGCAGAATACCCTCGATGCCCGTGAACTCCGGGCGGAGGACTACGCGGCGGTGTTCTTCGTCGGCGGGCACGGCACGATGTGGGATTTCCCGGACAGCGAGGCCCTGCAGCGCCTCACCGCCGGTATCTACGAGGGCGGTGGCGCGGTCGGCGCGGTCTGCCACGGGCCGTCCGCGCTGGTGAACGTACGCCTCTCCGACGGCTCGCACCTGGTCGCCGGGCGCGAGGTGGCCGGCTTTACCACCGAGGAGGAGCAGGCGGTCCGGCTCGACGGGGTCGTGCCGTTCCTGCTCGACCAGCGGCTCACCGAACGCGGCGCCCGCCACACCAAGGCGGAAAAGCCCTTCACTGCCCACGTCGTGCGTGACGGGCGGCTTATCACCGGCCAGAATCCGCCGTCCTCCAAGGGCACCGCCGAGGCGCTGATCGAGGTGCTGAACTAATGCCTGCCGATGGCCGCGCCCGACGGGCGCGGCCGTCACGTCCGTGTAACGCGGCTTCGCCACACTGCCCGCCCGGTTCATGGGGTACAGGGAGTGAGACCCGATGCGCATCACCATTCACGCCGCCGGCTATCCACTGACGCGGAGCAGCTACCGGCTGATCCGCCGGCGCATAAAGGCCTGCCTGACGGACCCGGACTGGCCGGGCCGGCTGTGGGTGCATCCGGTCCAGGTCGGGGCGCGGGTGTCCTGCCGGCTGATGCTGGAGCGCCGCGGTGGCGGACTGCTGCGTTGCGAGGCCAGCGGGGCCACCCTCGGTTCGGCGCTGGACGCCTGCCTGCGGGCGCTGCGGGACTGGGCGCCGGGCGTGCTCGACGGTGCGCCCGCGGGGGATGTGCGTCCGGCGGTGTGAGTCGGCGGGATATCAGGACGCCCTGGCGAGGGCCTGCAGGAACGCCTCGCCGTACTTCTCCAGCTTGTGCCGGCCCACGCCGCTGACGCCCGCGAGCTCCTCCAGCGTGCCCGGGCGCTGCCAGAGCATCTCCATCAGCGTGGCATCGTGGAAGACGACGTAGGGCGGCACGCCCTCGGCCTCGGCAATCTCCCGCCGGCACTGGCGCAGCGCATCCCAGCGCTCCCGGTCGGCGGGCTGGATCTGGGCGCTGCTGCCGCGTTCGGCACTGCGGCGTTGGGGCCGCGCCGGATCCCGCCGCGCGACGAAGTGCTGCTCGCCGCGTAGCAGTGGCCGGCAGGCCTCGGCCAGGCGCAGGCCGCCGTGGCCCTCCGGGTCCGGCTGCACCAGCCCCTGGGCGAGCATCTGCCGGATCAGCGACTGCCACGTGCCCCGGGCGAGGTCGCGGCCGATGCCGTAGGTGGAGAGGCGGTCGTGGCCGAGCTCGCCGATGCGTGCGGCGGTGCCCCCGGTGAGCACCTCGATGATGTGATTGGCGCCGAAGCGCTGGCCCGTGCGGTAGATGCAGGAGAGCAGCTTCTGCGCGGCCTCGGTGGCGTCCCAGGTCTCCGGCGGGTCGAGGCAGTTGTCGCAGTTGCCGCACTCGCCCGGATGGCGCTCGTCGAACCAGCCGAGCAGGGCCTGGCGCCGGCAGCCGGTGTGCTCGCAGAAGCCGAGCAGCGCCTCCAGCCGCTGGCCCTCCAGGCGCTTGTGGCGCTCGTCCGCCTCGGAGTCCTCGAGCATGGCGCGCAGGCGGTAGACGTCGCGGGTGCCGTAGAGCAGCAGCGCCTCCGCGGGCAGGCCGTCGCGCCCGGCGCGGCCGGTCTCCTGGTAGTACGCCTCCAGGCTCTTGGGCAGGTCCATGTGCACCACGAAACGCACGTCCGGCTTGTCGATGCCCATGCCGAAGGCGACGGTCGCCACCATCACGATGCCGTCCTCGCGCAGGAACCGTCGCTGGTGCGTCTCGCGCAGGCTGGCGGGCAGGCCGGCGTGGTAGGGCAGGGCGTTAACGTCCCGGGCCATCAGCCACTCGGCGACGTCCTCGGTGGCGCGGCGGCTCATGCAGTAGATGATGCCGGACTCGCCGGGATGGGCGTCGCGGATGAATTCCAGGATCTGCTGGCGCGCCCGCTCCTTGGTGCGGACGCGGTAGCGGATGTTGGGCCGGTCGAAGCTCGCGACGAAGGTCTCCGCCCCGTCGGGCAGGAGATTGCGCTCGATCTCGCCGCGGGTGCGGGCGTCCGCCGTGGCGGTGAGGGCCACCAGCGGCACGTCCGGGAAGCGCTCGGCGATGCGGCCGAGCTGGAGATATTCCGGGCGGAAGTCGTGGCCCCACTGGGAGACGCAGTGGGCCTCGTCGATGGCGAACAGCGCGATGCGCTGGCGCTCCAGCCGCGGCAGCAGGCCACCGCCGAGCAGGCGCTCCGGGGCGACGTAGAGCAGGTCCAGCTCGCCGGCTGCGAGGTCGCGCTCGCAGCGCTCGCGCTCGTCCGGGGCCAGCCCGGAGTGCAGGCAGGCGGCGCGCACGCCGTAGTGGCGCAGGGCCTCGACCTGGTCCTGCATCAGCGCGATCAGCGGCGAGACCACCACGCCCGTGCCCTCGCGCAGCAGCGCGGGGATCTGGTAGCACAGGGACTTGCCGCCGCCGGTGGGCATGAGCGCGAGCGCCGAGTGGCCGCCGGCGACGGCGTCGATGATCTCGCGCTGGCGGCCGCGGAAGTCCTCGTAGCCGAAGGTCTCGCGCAGGATGGCGAGCGCCGCATCCGTGTCCGGGGCTGTCTGCATGATCGCGCGGGCTGGTGCCGAAAGGGTCCGCTAATCTATCGTATTCCGCCGAGAGTGTCCGCCCCCGCGGAACCGCAAGGAGGCCGAATGACCGATACCGACACGTCGCTGCGGGCGTTGCTGCAGCACACACACACCATCGCCGTGGTGGGGCTCTCGCCGAAGCCGCAGCGGCCGAGCCACGGCGTCGCGCAGTACCTGCAGGCCCACGGCTACCGCATCATTCCGGTGAACCCGGGGCACGAGACCATCCTCGGCGAGACCAGCTATCCGGACCTGCGCTCGATCCCGGAGCCGGTGGACATGGTCGACGTCTTCCGCCGTCCGGACCAGGTGGCGGCGGTGGTGGAAGACGCCATCGCCATCGGCGCGCCCTCGCTGTGGCTGCAGCTCGGCGTGATCGACGAGGCGGCGGCGCAGCGCGCCCGCGACGCCGGCCTCACCGTGGTGATGGACCGCTGCCTGAAGATCGAGCACGCCCGCCTGATCGGCGACGGCTGAGGCCGCTCAGCCCCGGGGCCGGTCCGCCCGGATGTGCGCCCCGGCGTCCAGCGTGGCCGGGTCGAGGGCGTATAGCGCGTCGATGAAGTGCACCGCGAAGCTGCCAGGGCCGGCGGCGCGCTCCCCGGCGTTTTCCCCGGCGACGGCGAAGCCGGCGAGGGCGGCGGCGGTATCCTCCAGGGGCATGCCGCCGGCGGCCACGAAGGCCGCCACCACGCCGGTGAGTGCACAGCCCATGGCGGTGACCCGCGGCATCATCGCGTGGCCGTTGGCGATGCGCAGGGCACGGACGCCGTTGGTGACGTAGTCCTCCGGGCCGGTGACGGCGACCACCGCGCCGGTGTGGCGGGCGAGGGCGTCGGCCCCTGCCTCCGCGGCGGTGACGGTGTCGCCGGTGTCGACGCCGCGGCCGGCGGCGTCCGCGCCGGCCAGGGTCAGGATCTCGGAGGCGTTGCCGCGGATCACCGTGGGGCCCAGCTCGACGAGCCGGGCGCCCAGCTCGCGGCGAAAGGCCGTGGCGCCCACGGCCACCGGGTCGAGCACCCAGGGCGTGTCCGCGCTGCGGGCCGCGTCCACCGCCGTTTCCATCGCCGCCGCCTGGGGCGCGGTGACCGTACCAATATTGATCGCGAGGGCATCCGCCAGCGCCGCGAATTCGCCGGCCTCCTCGTACGCCTGCACCATCGCCGGCGAGGCGCCGACGGCCAGCAGGACGTTGGCGAGGAAGTTCATCGATACATCGTTGGTGATGTTGTGCACCAGCGGCGCCGCCTCGCGCATGTGCGCGAGACGATCGCCGGGGCGGAAGGGGCTAGGCGTATCCGTCATGTCCGTCTCCGCTCGTGTCGCGTCCGCCGGGTTTTCAGAGAATGGACTCCAGGGGGGCCGGGATGCGCAGCGGCGCCGGCATCATCGACTCCCGTGTGACCTCCGGGGGCGAGGGCTGGCCGAGCTTTGTCACCCGGCGCAACAGTTCGTAGTAGCGGCGGATATTGGCGACGTAGCGCACCGGCTCCCAGCCACGGGCGTAGCCGTGCTGGACACGGCTGTACCAGCGCTCCTTGGCCAGCAGGGGCAGGTTGTCGCGCACGTCCAGCCATTTATCCGGGTCGCCGCCGCGCATCTCCGTGATCCGCCGGGCGTCCTCCAGATGACCGAGGCCGACGTTGTACGCCGCCAGCGTGAACCAGGTGCGGTTCGGCTCCTCGATGTCGTCAGGCAGGCGCCCGCGCAGGGAGTTGAAGTAGGCCGCGCCGCCGCTGATGCTCTGGGCCGGGTCGCGGCGGTTGTCGATGCCGACGAACTGCGCGGTGTCCTGCGTGAGCATCATCACCCCGCGCACCCCGGTGGGGGATACCGCGTCCGGGTTCCAGTGGGACTCCTGGTAGCCGATGGCGGCGAGCAGCCGCCAGTCCAGATTCTCCTTGTCCGCCGCCTGCCGGAAGGCCTGGCGAAGCGCCGGCAGCCGCTGGGTGATGTGGCGGAGGAAGGTGCGGGTGCCGACGTAGTCGAACTCGCTCAGGTGGCCGAAATACTCGTCGCGCAGCACCGCGAGCATGCCGGCATCGCGGACCGCGGCGAGGCGTTCGTTGATCGCGTCGCGCAGGGCGCCGTCACTCGCGCGCATCATGAACGCCAGCTCCCGCGGGGCGCCGAGCTTCATCCCCGCGCGCAGCTCCGGGTAGAACGGGCGGTTCAGCGCCAGGCGCAGCTTGTCCGTCACCGCATAGTCCGAGCGTTCGCGCCAGACGCGGTAGAGCAGGTCCTCCGCCGTGTGGTTGGCGAGGGGCGTCCATTCGATGCCCGGGTGCTCCGCCGCCAGCTCGGCGAGGCGCTCGGCATGCACGGAGTGGGCGATGGCCTCGATGTGCCGGCCCGACAGGTCGTCGATGGACTCCGGCGCCTTCGCGCCCTGGCGATAGATCACCCGGGGCTGGGTCTGGAGGTAGCTGTCACTGAAGATGAATCGCCGTCGGCGCTCCTGCGTCGGGCTCATCGTCGCGGCGACCAGGTCCACGCCACCGTTCTCCAGCAGCGCCGTCGCCTCCGCGGGGGTGGTGACGGGCTGGATCTCGAGCTTGACGTCGAGCCCGCTGGCGATGTCCTTGAGCAGCTCGTACTCGAAGCCGCTGGGCTCGTCTCCCGCGGCCGGGGCATAGGAGGCCGGGCCCACGCGCATGGCGACCGAGAGCACGCCGCCGTCGCGTATCCGGTCCAGGCGGTCGGGGCCGTCGAACCCGCCCGCTCCGGTGAGCGCGAGCAGGGCGAGCAGCGTCGTGGCGATCGCGAGATGTGGCGCGAGTCTCGACATGTGGTCCAGGGGTGTTCGCCAGCGAAGGCTTTATTGTAGACTACGCCACTCGTCGGGCGCAGACGTGACGGCACGGAGAGGTGGCTGAGTGGTCGAAAGCGCCGCACTCGAAATGCGGTGACCCTTTACGGGGTCCGGGGGTTCGAATCCCTCCCTCTCCGCCAGATTCCTCAAGCCCGCCGTTCGGCGGGTTTATCCTTCCCGACTAGCTCGTTGCATAGCCCTCGGCAGGCCGCCCGTACCACGCCGGAGTGGCAGAGTAACTGGCGCCCGTTGCCGGCGGAGGTGACGGCGGCGTGCTGCACCCTCTAACCTGGTCATTACGTACTGTGCGATCGGGTGTATGCCCTGTTCGTGACCGTGATCTGGCAAGGGGTTTGGGGGCAATGACGGACAGCTGGTCCCGTGCGGAGGTGGCCGCGACGGTAGCGGATTACCTGGATATGCTCGAGGCCGAGCTCTCGGGGGTGCGCTACAACAAGACGGCGCATCGGCAGCGGCTTCTCCCCCGCCTGAACGGCCGTTCGGCACAGGCGGTGGAGTACAAGCACGCGAATATCAGTGCCGCGCTCATCGATCTCGGCTTCCCGTTCATCGCGGGCTACAAGCGTCGCAGCAACTACCAGGGCGCGCTTCTCGAGGAGGTCTCGGAGCAGCTTGCGACGCGGGAGCGACTGCTGGAGATCGCGGCGGATAGCGCGGATCGGCGGGTCACCGTGCCGGAGGTCGACGACATCCTCGCCGTCCTGACAGAACGGCCGAAAGGCCGGACACGACAGCCTCGGGTCGCGGAGGCACCGGTGCGCCGGCCGCCGTTCAGCGTGAATTACCTGGAGCGCGAGGCGCGGAATCGATCCCTGGGCGAGGCCGGCGAGCGGTTCGTCATCAACTACGAGTGCGCCCGGCTCATTCAGGCGGGCAGGGAACCGCTGGCGGCACGCATAGAGCATGTCGCCAGGACCCGTGGCGACGGAGCGGGTTACGATGTCCTGTCCTTCGAGTCCTCCGGTGCCCCCCGGCTGATCGAGGTGAAGACTACCAAGTACGGCCAGGACACGCCGTTCTTCCTCTCCCGCAACGAGGTGGATGTCTCTGCGGAGGCGCAGGGGCAATATCACCTCTACCGGTTGTTCGATTTCGCGGCAGCGCCGCGGCTGTTCATCCTCGAGGGCCAGCTTTCCGGAACCTGTCATCTGTCTGCATCGACGTTCATCGCTACCGCCGCGTGAGCCGCGTATCGTCCCGCTTTTTCCCGGTTCGTCAATGGCTTTTCGCCTTGTCGACGTCCTGCGTCTGAACCATGCTGCAAGTGGTGTAGAGGATATCCCCAGGATGGTGTAGCCGCGGACAGCGGCATCAGGAGGATTCGCCATGGCTGATAAAGGAAAGCCCACGACAACGGATGCTGGCATCCCTGTCTCCAGCGATGAACACTCCCTTACGGTCGGACCGAACGGGCCGATCGTGCTGCACGATCACTACCTGATCGAGCAGATGGCGAACTTCAACCGGGAGCGGATCCCGGAGCGCCAGCCGCATGCCAAGGGGGGAGGGGCGTTCGGGCGCTTCGAGGTGACCAGCGATGTCAGTCGCTATACCAAGGCGGCGCTGTTCCAGCCGGGGGCGAAGACGGACGTGCTGATCCGCTTCTCCACCGTTGCCGGCGAGCGGGGCAGCCCGGACACCTGGCGCGATCCGCGGGGCTTCGCGGTGAAGTTCTACACCCCCGAGGGCAACTTCGACATGGTGGGGAACAACACACCGGTGTTCTTCCTCCGCGATCCGATGAAGTTCCAGCACTTCATCCGCTCGCAGAAGCGCCGTGCCGACACCAACCTCCGCGACCATGACATGCAGTGGGACTTCTGGACGCTCTCGCCGGAGTCCGCCCACCAGGTGGCCTGGCTGATGGGCGACCGGGGGATCCCGAAGACCTGGCGCCACATGAACGGCTACTCCAGCCACACGTACATGTGGGTGAACGCCCAGGGCGAGAAGTTCTGGGTGAAGTATCACTTCAAGACCGACCAGGGCATCGAGTGCCTCACCCAGGAGGAGGCGGACCAGCTCGCCGGTTCGGACGGCGACTACCACACCCGCGACCTCTACGAGGCGATCCGGCGCGGCAACTACCCGAGCTGGACGCTGTACATGCAGATCATGCCGTTCGAGGATGCGGAGACCTACCGCTTCAACCCCTTCGACCTCACCAAGGTCTGGCCGCACGAGGACTACCCACTGATCGAGGTCGGCCGGCTGACCCTGGACCGCAATCCGACCGACTACCACACCGAGATCGAGCAGGCGGCGTTCGAGCCCAACAACATGGTGCCCGGCACCGGCGTCAGTCCGGACAAGATGCTGCTCGCGCGGGTGTTCTCCTACGCCGACGCCCACCGGGCCCGGCTCGGGGTGAACTACAAGCAGATCCCGGTGAACGCGCCGCAGTGCCCGGTGCACAGCTACTCCAAGGACGGGGCGATGCGGGTGCAGAAGGTCTCGGACCCGGTCTACGCGCCCAACTCCAAGGGCGGGCCCGCCGCGGATCCGGAGCGATACCCGGAGGCGGCGACCTGGGAGGCCAGCGGTGATTTCGTCCGCCAGGCCTATACCCTGCGCAGGGACGACGACGACTTCGGCCAGGCCGGCACCCTGGTCCGCGAGGTGATGGACGAGGCCGCCCGCGAGCGGCTGGTCAGCAACGTTGTCGGCCACCTCAAGGGCGGCGTCTCGGAGCCGGTGCTCGAGCGGGCGTTCGAGTACTGGCGCAACGTCGACCCGGCGATCGGCAAGCGCATCGAGAAGGGCGTCCGCGGTGGCTGACGCGGCCTGAATCCCGGGCATGCCGGTCCGCCCGGCGTGCCCGGTATGCCCGACTTACGGTGCGACCGCGCCACGATCCCGCGGGCGGCCGTCCTTTTGCGTGACGGGGGCGGCTCGTGGCGCCGTCCGGAGACCCTCCGCCTCAGCCGCGCCTGCGCGGTCCACGCGTCAGCGCCTGCCCGTGTTCATGCCCTTTCTGCGACGCAGTTTTCCGCCGTGCCACCGCCCGGGCATCCCGAACAACGTCCCCCGGCACGAGCCAGAGGGCCAGTGCGATGAGGCCGGGGACGACGAGCACATCGTCGAGATGGCCGATCACCGGTATGAAATCCGGGATCAGGTCGATGGGCGAGAGCATGTAGCCCACGGCGACGGCGATCAGGGCGCGGGAGGCAACAGGCGTATTTGGGTGCCGCGCGATCGCCCGGTAGGTGGCGACCTCCAGTCTGATGCCCGCTGCGAATGCCCGCCATCGTCCCATCGCGACCTCCGGCCGGGTTCCCGGCGCCTTATCTCTGGCGCATATCGTGCCTTTCATGGGGGCGTTTGGGTATTTATAGACGATCGGTCTATAATTAACGGCATGAACACGACAGCCACGCCGAAACGCCGCCGCGGGCGGCCGCCGAAGGTGCCGAGGGCGTATGCGGATACGCGAGAGGCGCTTATCCGCAGCGGCACGGCGGTGCTCACGGAGCAGGGCTTCACCGCCACGGGGATCGACGGGATCCTCCGCCGCGTCGGCGTGCCCAAGGGCTCGTTCTATCACTACTTCGACAGCAAGGAGGCCTTCGGCCGCGCGGTGCTGGCGGACTACGCGGCGTACTTCGCCGGCAAGCTCGACCGCTGGCTGCTGGATGGGTCGACCCCGCCGCTGGACCGGCTCGCCGCCTTCGTGGACGACGCCAAGGCCGGTATGGCCCGGCACGGTTTCCGCCGCGGGTGCCTGGTGGGCAACCTCGGGCAGGAGGTGGGAACGCTGCCCGAGGGTTTCCGCGAGCAGCTCCTCGCCACGCTGGCGGACTGGCAGGCGCGGGTGGCGCGCTGCCTGGGCGCGGCGCGGGAGGCCGGGGAGATCGCGCCGACGGCGGACTGCCGGGCTCTGGCGGAGTGTTTCTGGATCGGCTGGGAGGGGGCGGTGATGCGTGCGCGCCTGACGCGTACCGGGCGCCCCCTCGACGTCTTCTTCGCCGGCTTCATGGCGGGCCTGCCCCGATGAGTGGCGGCGATCCATCGGCAATGCAGATCCCAGGAGGAGCACGCATGTTCAAGGGCATCCTCATCGAGAAGGACGGCGACGACTACAGCGCCCGGGTGGCGGAGCTGGATGACGGCCAGCTGCCGGAGGGGGACACGACCGTCCGGGTCGATTACAGCACCATCAACTACAAGGACGCGCTCGCGATCACCGGCAAGGGCCCGGTGGTGCGTAAGTTCCCGATGGTCCCGGGCATCGACCTTGCCGGCACCGTCGAGGAGACGACCACCCCGGGGCTATCGGTCGGTGACCGGGTCGTGCTCAACGGCTGGGGCGTGGGCGAGACCCACTGGGGCGGTCTCGCGCAGCGGGCGCGACTCGAGGGCGAGTGGCTGATTCCGCTGCCGGAGCGTTTCTCCACCCGGGATGCAATGGCCATCGGCACCGCCGGCTACACCGCGATGCTCTGCGTGATGGCGCTGGAGCGCAACGGGATGACGCCGGAGCGCGGGGACGTGCTCGTCACCGGCGCCGGCGGTGGTGTCGGCGGCTTCGCCATCGCGCTGCTCTCGCGCCTGGGCTATCGCGTCGTCGCGGCCACCGGGCGCACGCAGGAGACGGACTACCTCCACGGCCTGGGCGCCGCGGAGATCATCGACCGCGCCGAGCTCTCCGGGGCGGGGAAGCCGCTCGGCAAGGAGCGCTGGGCCGGCGCGGTGGACACCGCCGGTAGCCACACGCTCGCGAACGTCTGCGCCGGCACGCGCTACGGCGGTACGGTGGCCGCCTGCGGCCTCGCCCAGGGCATGGACCTGCCTGCGACGGTGGCGCCGTTCATCCTGCGGGGTGTGACTCTCGCGGGGGTGGACAGCGTGATGCGTCCTCGTGAGGACCGCCTGGAGGCGTGGGGCCGGCTCGCGGACAGCCTCGACGAGGGTGTTCTGGAGACCATCGCCGGGGAGATCGGTCTGGAGGCCGTGATTCCCGGGGCGTCGGCACTTATGGCCGGCGAGGTCCGCGGCCGGCGGGTCGTCGACGTGAACCGCTGACCGAGCCCGCCGTTGCCGACCGGCGGCATTTGACAACCGGTTGTCAATAACTGACGATCGACCCCATGGTCCCTACCGGAGTAACGCCATGCCCGGGTCGAGTGTCGAGCGAATCACTGAGACGGTGCTCGCCGTCTTCCGCGCCCACGGGCGCCTGATCGAGTGGGGCGACAGCTTCGTCGCCCCGCTGGGTCTCACCAGCGCGCGCTGGCAGATGCTGGGGGCGCTCGCCCTCGCGGGCGAGGCGTTGACCACACCCCGCATCGCGGATGCCATGGGCGTCAGCCGGCAGGGGGCGCGCAAGCAGCTCCAGCGGCTGGCGGCGGAGGGACTGGTGGTCGAGCGGCCCAACCCCGGCCACCGGCGCTCGCCGCTGTATGCGCTCACGCCCCGCGGCGAGTCCGCCTATGCCGCGGCGGAGGCGCAGTGGCGCGAGCATGCCGCGCGCCTCGCCGGTCACCTGGACGAGGCGGATCTCCGCGCGGCGTTGCGCGTGCTCAGCCTTCTTGAGACGGCCCACGGGCCGGCGGCGACCGCCGTCGGGGCGGGTGGGTCGTGAGCGCGCGCGTTCATGCCGGGGCGGGTGTGCTCGCCCTGGCCCTCATCGCGATCTTCTGGATGTCCACGGTGATCTCCGAGCTCTGGCTCGGGGAGGCCGCGGTGGTACGCGTCAAGACGGACATCCTCTGGGCCATGACAGTGCTGATTCCGGCGCTGATGGCGACCGCCGCCAGCGGCTCGCGTATGGCCCGCGGACGTGGCGGCGCGCTACTCGGGAGGAAACGTCGGCGGATGCCGGTCATCGCGGCCAACGGGGTGCTGGTGCTCGTGCCCTGTGCCGTGTTCCTGCAGATGCGGGCTTCGGTGGGAATGCTGGACGGGACCTTCTTTGCCGTACAGGCGCTGGAACTCCTCGCCGGGGCGGTGAATCTCACGCTCATGGGGCTCAACATGCGCGACGGGCTTCGCCTGGCCGGCCGGCCGCGTCCGGCGTGCCGCCGTGCGACGTGAGAGAATCCGCCGTGTGGTCAGCGGACGCCGCTGCCAGGGTCGCGTCCGCCGCCGTGAACGTCGGGCGCCGGCGCGCCGGGTGACGGCTGCACCGTGCCCGTGGACAAGGGAGATGTGTCTTGCCGAGACGACTGTGGCTGGTCCTGGCGTTTTTGCTGACGCTGGGGTTGCTTGCCGGACTCTGGCAGTGGCTCGCGCTGAAGGAGGTCATCACCGTAGCGGTCCTGGAGGACTGGCTGCGCTGGGTCACCGCCCTCGGTGACAGCCGCTGGATGCCGCCGCTGGTGCTGCTTGCCTACGTGCTGGCCTCGCTCGTGGTGTTTCCGCTGAGCGTTATGGTGACGGCTACCGGGCTTATCTTCGGGGCGTTCACGGGGTCCTTCTACGCCGTTGCGGGCACGCTGCTCGCCGCGGCGGCGACCTACTGGATCGGGCGCTACATGGGCCGCGAGGCGGTGGTGCGCCACGGCGGCCGGCGGCTCAATGCGCTGGCCTCGGCGCTGTCGGCCCGGGGCGTGCGTACGATGATCGTCATCTCGCTGTTGCCGCTGGCGCCGTTCACGGTGACCAACATGGTCGCCGGTGCCTTTCACCTGCGCTTCCGCGACTACATGCTGGGCACGCTGGTCGGCATCCTGCCCGGGGTGCTGGCGATGACGGTGCTGGGCAGCCAGCTCGCCTCGCTGGTGCGTGCAGAGAGCTTCAGTGGGGTGGCGTGGACGCTGGGCGGGATCGCCCTGGCGCTGGGCGTGATCGCGGCGCTGCGCGTGGCCGTGGCGCGCTACCGCGGATAACCGGGGCCGCCGGCGGCGGCCCCGGTGGCGTCGTCAGCGCAGCACGACGAACAGTGCGGCGTTGCCACGGCGCACGTGCAGCAGGAGTTTGTCCTTGCCCGACGCGGCGCGGTTGAACTCCGCCACGGAGGTCACCGGCTGACGATTCACGGAGGTGATGACGTCGCCGGGCTGCAGCGTGCCGGCGGCGGGGGCGTCGCGGCTGACGCCGGTGACGAGAACGCCCTCGACCTGACCGTAGAGCTTGGAGCGCTCGTCCAGCTCGCCGACCTGGATGCCCTCCAGCGGACCACCCTCGACGGTGGCCTGCGTCGCCTCATCGGGGCGCTTGCCCACCTTGGCCTTGATGGTCTGGGTCTCGCCGTCGCGCACGACGGTCAGCTTCACCTGCTCGCCGACCTCGCGCAGGCCGATGACCTTGGCGAGTTCCGCGGCGTCACCAATGGGCTTGCCGTCCACCTCGGTGACCACGTCACCGGCCTTCAGACCGGCCTTCTCGGCGGCGGAGTCCGGGCTGACCTGGGAGATCAGCGCACCGTGACGGTCATCGAGCCCCATCGCCTCGGCGATGTCCGGCGTGACGTCCTGCACGCGCACGCCGAGCACACCGCGGTGGACCTCGCCGTACTTGATGAGCTGGTCCATGACCTGGCTGGCCAGGTTGATCGGGACGGCGAAGCCGATGCCGATGTTGCCGCCGCTACGCGAGAGGATGGCGGTGTTGATGCCGACCAGCTCGCCCTTGAGGTTGACCAGTGCGCCGCCGGAGTTGCCGGGGTTGATCGAGGCGTCCGTCTGGATGAAGTCCTGGATGCGGGTGTCGCGGATCTGCCCGGACAGGCTGCGGCCGAGGCCGCTGACGATGCCGCTGGTCACCGTGTGTTCCAGGCCGAATGGGTTACCCAGCGCGACGACGTAGTCGCCGGTGCGCAGTGTGCTGGAGTCGCCCATCTTCACCTGGGTGAGGTTGTCGGCGTCGATCTGGATGACGGCGATATCCGTCTCCGGGTCCGCGCCGATGACCTTGGCCTTGAACTGGCGGTCGTCGGTGGTGCCCACGGTGATCTCGTCCGCATTGGCGATCACGTGGTTATTGGTGAGGATGTAGCCCTTATCCGCGTTGACGATCACGCCCGAGCCCAGGGCGCGGACCTCGCGCTGCTGCTGGGGCATCTGGTCGCCGAAGAAACGGCGGAAGAAGGGGTCCTGCATCAGGGGGTTCTGTTCGGTCTCGATCGTGCCCCGGGTGGAGACGTTCACCACGGCGGGCGAGACCTTCTGCACGAGCGGGGCGAGGGTGGGCATGCCGGATTCGCTGCCACCCGCATCGGGCAGGGCGGCGAACGCGGGCTGCATGACCACGGTGGCCACGCCCATAAGTAGTGCGGCAGTGAGTGTTTTGAGTCGCTTCATGGGTACGCCTCTGTTGCGTTTGTTGCCGAGAGACCTGGGTCGACGTCGGTCCGTCCGTGCCGTGCACGGGCGGGCGCAACATGTACGTGGACCGGCGAACCGGGGCTCTTGTTCCCCGCCCTTCCCTTCGTTCGCTCCCCCGAGGGTGCCCCGATCGCCGATGAGGTCTAACATGCGGGAGTAATCCGATCCCAGACAGACAACAGTGAGGGTATTGCATGGCTACCGACGGCAACGCTGCGCTCATCGAGCGCGATCTCGCCCACCTGGTTCATCCGCTGCAGCACAACGCCGCCCATCAGGGCGGGCGCGTGTGGGTGAGCGGCGAGGGCGCCTGGCTCACGGACGCGGACGGCCGGCGCTTCATCGACGGCCTCTCCGGGCTGTGGAACGTCTCCGCGGGGCATGGCCGCCGGGAGCTGGTGGATGCCGCGAGCGCACAGATGATGCGCCTGCCCTATGCGTCCGGCTACTCCGGGAGCACCAACGAGCGGGCCATCGAGCTGGGTGAGCGCCTCGCCGGCATCACCGCCGAGGGTATCAACCGCTTCTTCTTCACCTCCGGCGGGGGCGAGGCGAGCGACAGCAACTTCAAGATGGCGCGCTCGTACTGGAAGATGAAGGGTCGACCGGAGAAGACCAAGGTGATCGCCCGCCAGTGGGGCTATCATGGTGTGACCCTGGCGGCCATGTCCGCCACCGGCATGGCGCCGTACTGGGGCCTGTTCGAGCCCCGGGTGCCGGGCTTCGTGCACATCCCCTCGCCGTACCCCTACTTCTACGACGCCCCCGCGGGTGTCTCTCCGGGGGTGGCCGCGGCCAACGAGCTGGAGCAGGCGATCCTGCGCGAGGGCCCGGAGACCGTGGCGATGTTCATCGCCGAGCCGGTGCAGGGCGCCGGCGGCGTGATCGTGCCGCCGGACGACTACTTCCCGCGGATCCGCGAGATCTGCGACGCCTACGACGTGCTGCTGGTCGCCGACGAGGTGATTACCGGCTTCGGGCGCACCGGCCGGATGTTCGGCATGGAGCACTGGGGCGTGAAACCGGACCTTATCCAGTTCGCCAAGGCGGTGACATCGGGCTACTTCCCGCTCGGCGGTATCGGCATTAGCGACGAGATAGCCGCGACCCTCGCCCAGGCGGACACCCCCTGGATGCATGCCTACACCTACAGTGCCCACCCGGTCGGCTGTGCGGTCGCGCTGGCGATGCTCGACATCGTCGAGGGCGAGGATTTCCCCGCCCAGGCGGCGCGCAAGGGCGAGCGCCTGATCGGCGGCCTGCGTGAGGCGATCGGCGATCACCCCAACGTCGGCGAGGTGCGCGGCCTCGGTCTTATGGCGGCGGTGGAGCTGGTCCGCGATCGCGACAGCCGCCAGACCTTCGACCCGGCGGACAAGGTCGGCCCGCGGGTGCTCGGTGAGGTCATGGATCGCGGGCTGTTCACGCGGGTGCGGGGTGACGTGCTCTGTCTCGCGCCGCCGATCGTCACCCGCGACGAGGACATCGACCGGATCGTGGAGATCGTCCACGAGTCGGTGACGGCGGTCCTCGGGCGCGGCTGACCGGGCGGGGGTTGTGCCGGCGACGGCACGCCCCCATGCCCTGAAAGTCCGAAAACGAACGATTCGGGAGGTAACAATGGCCGATCCGGTATTCCTGATCACCGGGGCATCCAGCGGCATCGGTGAGGAGACCGCCCGCCGCGCCGTCGCCGCGGGCTATCGCGTGGTCCTCGCCGCACGGCGGCGTGAGCGTCTGGACGGGCTCGTGGAGTCGCTGGGCGGTAGCGAACGCGCCCTGGCCGTGGCCTGCGACGTCACCGACGAGGCGCAGCAGAAGGCCATGGTGGATGCGGCGCTGAACGCCTTCGGGCGCATCGACGTGGTGTTCGCCAACGCGGGCATGCGCGGCAGCCCCGGTGGCTTCAGCGGCGCGGACACCTCGGTGTGGCGCGACATGATCCTCACCAATGTCTACGGCGTCGGGCTGACGCTGCAGCATACGCTGCCGGCGCTGCGCGAGAGCCGCGGGCACCTGCTGATCACCGGCTCGGCGGCGGGCCGGACCACGATCCCCGGTTCCATGTACAGCGCCTCCAAGTGGGCCGTGAGCGCCATCGGCTATGGCGTGCGCGAGGAGCTTCGCGGCAGCGGCGTGCGGGTCACGCTGATCGAGCCCGGCATGGTGGATACACCGTTCTTCGACGAGCGTCCGGAGCATGCGCTCGAGGCCGGTGACGTGGCGGAGGCCGTGATGTACGCGGTGAGCCAGCCGCGGCGTGTCGACGTCAACGAGGTACTGGTGCGGCCGACGCCGGAGGAGGAAGCGTCATGAGCCGGCTCGCCGACATCCCGCTGTCCGTGCTCGACCTGGCCACGGTCCCGCGCGGCAGCGCACCGGCGGACGCATTCCGGCGCAGCGTCGCGGCCGCGCAGCGGGTGGAGTCCCTGGGCTTCAACCGCTTCTGGATCGCCGAGCACCACAACCTGGACGGCATTGCCAGTGCCGCCACTACGGTGCTCATCGGCCACGTGGCGGACCGCACCGAGCGCATCCGCGTCGGCGCCGGTGGCATCATGCTGCCGAACCACGCGCCGCTCGCCGTGGCCGAGCAGTTCGGCACCCTGGAGGCCCTGCACCCGGGGCGCATCGACCTCGGCCTCGGCCGGGCACCGGGCACGGACGGCGAGACCGCCCGCGCCCTGCGGGCGCGTTTCGGCCCGGGGGAGCCGGAGTTCGACGTATTGCTGGAGGAGCTGCGCCACTACCTCGCGCCAGCAGAGCCGGGCCAGCGGGTGCGTGCGGTGCCCGGCGCGGGCAGCGACGTCCCGATCTGGCTGCTCGGCTCCGGGCACTACAGCGCCCAGCTTGCCGCCAACCTGGGGCTGCCGTTCGCCTTCGCCAGCCACTTCGCCCCGCAGAACCTGTACGACGCGCTGGCGCTGTACCGCCGCCACTTCCGCCCGTCCCGGTGGCTGGAACGGCCCCACGCGATGGTGGGCGTGAACGTGATCGCCGCAGAGACGGCGGAGCGGGCCGAGTACCTGGCGACGTCGCTGCAGCAGCGTTTCCTCGGCATGATCCGCAACCGGCGCGGGCCGCTGGAGCCGCCGGTGGAGTCGCTGGAGTCCGTCTGCGATGCCCGGGAGGCCGCCATGGTCCGCAACCAGCTTGCCGCCACTGCCATCGGCGACGTCGCCGGCGTGCGCGACTGGCTGGGGGCGTTCGTGGAGGAGACCGGTGCCGACGAGCTCATCGTCAACACCGACACCTACGAGCTCGATGATCGTCTACGCTCCTTCGACTGCCTCGCTGAGGCGTGGCAGGGCGACTGACGGTAAGATGACACTGCGGTTGCGATCCGCCGGTCACTCGCGTAGTATTCGCCTCCGTTGTCGGCATGCCGGCAACGGGGGCGCAACGCGAGGGCCGGTGGCGCCGGCATCAACCAGAGGTTGACGCGCTCGGGCGAAACCGCGAGAATACGCGCTTTCACAAGATATAGCGCCTGTAGCTCAACTGGATAGAGCACCTGACTACGGATCAGGAGGTTGGGGGTTCGAATCCTCCCGGGCGCGCCATATAGCGAGGGCTCCAGAGATGGGGCCCTTTCTTTTTGTATTGCCGGTGTCGGGCGATGGCCGGCCTTCCGCCGTCGTGCGCCGTCCCGGTAACCCCCTTTCCCTTGGTCCGCCCCGGGCATGTTCCCCGTCGGCGCCGCCTGTCGGCGTGCGCGATGTCGTTCGCCGACAGCGTGCAGCCGTCATACTGGCCTGATGGGGTGGTGCGACAGCCAGTCCGTTATCCGTGCGTCATCCCGGCTGCGCCGGCAGTGGGGCGGACGGGCCCCGTGGGGCAACGTCTGCAGAGTGTCTGACGCCGGTCTGAACCGGGAGCGCTGACATCCGGAGGTGGCCACCAATAGGGGGCAAGGGGGCGCATCTGATCAAGTACCCGACGAAAATGATCAGGTTGGTGACGCAAGGCCCCCTGACAATGGATCTGGCGTCGCAATACGCCGGTCCTGACTGACCGATAATAGGGGCCCTCATAGAGAAGGGCGCCACAGACGGAAAGAGGAAAAGTATGCATCGCGTCCGCTGTTGTATCCAGTATTTGTGTCTGGCTGTTTGCCTGGTCTCTTCAGTGGCAGTAGCCAAGAATTCATCCGAAATCCGTTTCGGCGTTCCCACCTGGCCCGGGGTTACCGTGAAAAGCGAGGTCGCTTCCCAGCTCATCGAGGTGATCGGCTATTCCACGATGCAGACAAATGCCAGTCCCGCTTTCTGCATTAACGCACTCAAGAATGATGATCTCGACATCTATCTGGGCGGCTGGATTCCCGCCGAAACGAACCTGATACGCCCTGCGGAGAAAGAGGGAACGGTCGAGGTTCTGACCACGAATATTGCGGGTGCGCACAACGCGATCGCTGTCCCGAAATACGTCTGGGACGCCGGCGTGCGAACCGAGGCGGATCTCGACAAGTATGCCGAGAAATTCGATCATAAAATTTACGGTATTGAGCCCGGAAGTGGCTTTAATTCGAATGTCCAGGACGCCATCAACAACGATCGCCACGGTCTGGGCGATTGGGAGCTGGTCGCCTCCAGCACCAGCGCCATGCTGAGTCAGGTTGGGCGCGCGATCGAGAACAAGGAATGGGTCGTTTTCCTCGGTTGGGAACCCCACTGGATGAACATCACCTACGATATCCGCTATCCCGCGGCCGTGGGCGAATCGAAGATCGCGCCGGCGACCAGCGATGTCCTTACCGTCGTGAATCCGAAACTGGCCGACCGGAGCCCCGAGGTGGTCAAGTTCCTCAACCAGTACGTCGTTGACAAGGACGATCAGTCGAAGTGGGTGCTTGAATACGCGAAGAAGGACCGGGAGCCCTCCGAGGTCGCCTCGGCGTGGATCGCATCCAACCTCGACACCGTCGGGGAGTGGCTCGAGGGCGTGAAAACGGTCGATGGCGGCTCGGCCATGGCGGCCGTGCGCGAGCACTACGCCGACTGACGCGCGAACCTGGGCCGTGCCCGGTATTCCGGCACATGACGCCGGAATGCCGGGCGTTGATCGCGTGCTGCGCGGACTACTACCGCGGCTCCGGTGTCCGGATTTCCGGGCCCCATTTCTCCATACTCCTTCCCGTGTTCGCCCGTGGAATCGCGTTATCCGGCTCCGCCTGACGCGGGTGTGTGCACTGCGCCGGGCGTTGCGTCCGTGTGTTCACCGGGGCCGTCCCGGTCGCGCCGGGACCTCCCGCAACAGGGGCGGGGAGGGGGACGCGCAGCCCGTCAACGACTCGACTGTAGCGGCAGGGCACGGAACTGGAACGGGACCCGGCCCGCCACGCGGTCCTCCCTGGGGCTGATGCGGAAGCGTCTCCGGTAGGCGCGCGAGAAGTGCTCGACGCTCGAGAACCCACATGCCATTGCGATCTCGATAACGCTCATTTCGGTCTGTGTCACGAATGCCCGCCCGCGGTCGAGCCGCATGTCCCGGTAGTACTGCACCGCGGACTGTCTGGTGTAGCGCTGGAACAGCCGGGTCAGGTGGCGCTGGGATATACCGACACGTGCCGCGATATCCGGCACGGACAACGGGGTCTCCAGGTTTTCCTCCATTAACAGGATGGCATCGCGGATGCCCTGGGACGGGGTGTTCCCGAGGGGCTCGTGCGCCGGGTGGTTCTGGCGCTCGTGCGTTGTGCGAATTCGCTGATGAAAAATATAACGCGCGGCCGCATTGGTGAGTGCGTACCCGTGCTGCGCGCCGATAATATGAAGAGCCAGGTCGATCGAGGCTGTTCCGCCGGACGTGGACAGGATGTTCCCGTCCATGACGAATAGATTGTCACTCGCCGTAACCTGTGGGTTCACCTCCATGAGGGAATCGAGGTGCTCATAATGCGTCGTTGCCGAATGGTTTTTCAGCTGTCCCGCGTGAGCAAGGATGAATGCGCCGGTGTCGATTGCGCACAGCGGAATGCCGCGTCGACCCCAGCGTTTTATGCTTTTTATCAGCGTGGCGTCGTCGTAATGCTGCTCCGGTGTCCAGCTCGATGATATGACGGCGAGATCGAGGCACTTCTCATCAATGTCCGGAATGGGACGGGTGTCGATCATCATTCCATTGCTGGCACGCAGTAGCCCGCCGTCACTGGAGAAAAGATCCCAGTGATAGAGCGTTTCATTGTCGAGATAGTTGGCCGCCCGCAGTGGATCGATGAACGCGGTGGTCCCCATCGCGTTGAAATCGTTCGTTACCACGATTGCTATTTCGTAGGTCATTAATGCCGCTTCCGGTCGCTCGTGCTGCGGGCGCCGTATCCATGGCGGATTTCCTCAAGAAGAAGGCGAGTCTCGCAATACGCTAACACACGGAGTCGGCCACTCTTGCGCCGGTTGATGCAACGTGACGGACCAGGTGACCGCCAACGGCCACCGTCATGGGGCACGCTGACACGCGATCCCGGTATGACACGGGCAGGCACGCAGGCCTCTGCCGCCAGTCCGTGGGCCGGCCGTGTCGGCTGGGGCCCCTGACGACCGCGGGATTGAGGGGATGACCTTCCGGACATCGGTAGTCCGGCGGTGGACGATGTACCGGGCCTGGCCAATCAAGGAGTAATGCATGGCGAACGATGCAATAGACCAACGACTTTCCAGGGTGTACGGGAGTGGTTCCCGGGAAGAGCTTGCGGCCATTTATCGCGATTGGGCCGAGACCTACGAGGACGATCTGACGGGCGCGGGCTATTCGCACCCGGTGGTCTGCCTCCCGTTGATCACGCGCTATGTCGCGTCGGGCGACACCCCGCTCCTTGATGCCGGCTGCGGGACCGGCATGATCGGCCCGTGGCTGCGGCAACTCGGCTACTCCCATGTGGAGGGCCTCGACGCCTCGGACGACATGCTGGAGGTTGCCGGCAGGAAGGAGGCCTATGCGGTGCTGCGCAAGGCGTTTCTCGGCGAGGACATCCCGTTCGCGGATGACGGTTTCGGGGCGGCTGTCTGCATGGGCGTGTTCACCCGGGGCCACGTGGGTCCCGAGGGCCTCGACGACCTCGTTCGGGTGGTCCGGCCCAACGGCGTGATCGTGTTCACGGTGAACGAGGCGATGTTCGAGCGCGACGGGTTCCGCGACCGGATCGAAAAGCTTGTTGAAGCCGGTACCTGCACGGAGATCGAGACTGTCGGTCCGTATGTCCCGACGCCCGGGGAGTCCGCCGAGGATCCGACGTACTGCCGAGCGATTGTGCTCCGCGTTCACTGAGTCTGGTGCGGGCGCCGGCGACGATGGTGCCGGAAGGCTTCCGCCTGGCTGACCCCCGGTCCGGCAGCCATCGTCGCGCCGGTGCGGCATGATCGATGGCACGGGGAGGCCGGGGGCCGGTGCTTCGGGCGCCATACCGGCCCCACGGTGCCCCGCTGCCGCTTGTCATCCGCCTCGCGGCGGTGGATCCCCGGTGCTGCGGGAAGGTGGTGGCGCTCAGACCCGGCCGGGCCGCAGGTAGACGAACCAGTAGGCCAGCGCGACGAGCACGCCGCCTCCCATGACGTTGCCCAGTGTCACCGGGAGCAGCACCCGGAGGAACCCGCCGGGCGTGATCGCGGGCGGCGCCTGCGGCACCATGGTCCAGAAGCCGGGCTCGGCGAGGACACCGATGAAGGCGGCGCAGGGCAGGTAGAACATCACCGCCACGGCGTGTTCCAGGCCGAGCGCATAGAAGGCCGCGACCGGCGGGATCAGGGCCAGGATCCGGTCCGTGGTCGAGCGTGCGCTGTAGGTCAGCCAGACCCCGAGACACAGGAGCGTGTTGCCCAGGATCCCGAGGAACAGGGCCTCGACGAAGCCGAGGGCATTCAGCCGGGCCGCGGATTCGAGGAGCGAGGTGCCCACGGCGCCGGCGGACTCGGCATGCTGTCCGGCGACGATAAGCATGCCACCGGTGGCGGCGGCCCCGATGAAGTTGCCGACGAACACGATACCCCACGCACGCAGCAGCCACCCGGTCGGCAGCCGCCCGTGTGCCCACGCCATGACCATGAGGTTGTTGGTGGTGAACAGCTCGGCACCGCCAACGATCGCGAGCACGTAGGCGAGGGAAAAGGCCAGTCCGCCCAGCATGTTACCGAGCCCGATCGGGAATTCGCCGTCGAAACCGGCGGACACCGAGGCCGCAAACGTCGCGCCGAACGCGATATAGGCACCCGCCATCGCCGCCAGCGCCAGCAGGCTCAGTCCGTCCTGTTCGGCCTTCTCCGCGCCCGCGCGTTCCGCGCGCTTGGCCATGTCCTTCGGCAGGACCGCGTCCATCACCCCGAAGCGTTCGGCGTCGTCGTCCCTGTCCCCTTTCATGCTCCCTCCGACGGCGCTCGTATCAAGTCTTGCGCGTATTTGATCAGATCCGGCCGGCGCGCGCCGAGCCCGTGGGGCCACGCCGGCGGCTCGCGGCTCACCGTACCGTGAGCACCAGCGGCGGCGAGCGCTCCGGTCGGTAGGGGAGGCGGACCTGGAAGACGTGGCGGCCGCCGTCCAGGGGCCACAGAAACGGCTCGTCGGCGCGCTGCACCACCTGCGGGCGGCCGTCCACGTACCACACGACCTGCATCCCCCGGGGCTCGGCGTCCACCGTCAGGCGCAGGCGGTTCAGATCGTCCGGTGTCTCCGGGTTGCGGATGACCGTGGTACCGGGCGGCGGCGAGCTGATCCGCAACGTCGCCGACGCCTGCCGTGCGGTCGTTCGGGCCAGTGCCGTTACCGTGTCGGCGGACGTGGTGTTTCCAGCGGCCGTGGGCACCCACTCCGTCAGCTTACGGGGACACTGGCTGGCGGACCTCGACGGGCGGGCACTGCACAGCGACTCGCGTCGGTAGTGCACGGGTGCCGGGAACGGCTCAGGGCGGTCGGCTGTGCCCGGCAGCCGGTAGAGGCCGGTCAGCACGTCGTGGGCGAGGCCGGCCGGGCCGGACGCGCCGCTGACTCCCTTCATGGGGCCGCCGTCGGCGCGCCCCATCCACACGCCGACGATGTAGTCCCGGGTATAGACGACGTTCCAGGCGTCGGCGTAGCTCTGGCTGGTGCCGGTCTTGGTGGCGACGGGGAAGTCGTACTCCTGGTAGCCCATGCGCGAGAACACCGGCAGTCGGGCCATCGGGTCCGAGAGGAAGGCGGTGACCAGCCGTGTCGCGTCCGCGCCGAGCACACGCTTGCCGGGCGCGGTGGGCTGCGCCGCGTGCCAGCGCAGCGGGCGGTAGAGGCCGTCGTTGGCCAGTGCGCCGTAGGCGGCGACGACGTCGCGCAGGCGCACCGGCAGCGTGCCGATGGCGAGGCCGATGCCGTAGTGCCGCGACGGCCGGCGGTCGGCGTGCAGGCCCAGGCGCTCCAGGTGGGCGTAGGTGGTCTCCAGCCCGACGGTGCGCACCAGGTTGGTGGCCGGGACGTTGCGGGAGTTGGCCAGGGCGCGGCGGGGCAGCATGGGGCCGAGGTAGGTCCGGTCCGAATTGTCGATGCCGGCGGACAGGCCGCGCCGGTCCCAGAGCACCGTGTCCGGGCGGATGACGCCCCGGTCCAGGGCCAGGGCGTAGACGAAGGGCTTGAGTACCGAGCCCGGCGAGCGCCGGACCGCGGTGTAGTCGAGGGCCCCGGCGTCCTCGTCGAAGAAGCCGGCGGAGCCCACCAGCGCCCGCACCGCCATGTCGTCGCGGTCGACGACGAGGATGGCGGCGTGCTGCACGCCCCGGGGTGCCAGGCGGGACAGCCAGCGGTGGAGGTGACGGTTCGCCATCCGCTGGGCGTTCAGGTCGAGCGTCGCGGCGATCGTGCGCGAGGATGTCTCCGGCAGCGGCGCGATCCGGTCCGCCAGCGCCATGATGGCGTGCATCGCCATGGCTGGTCGTGGCGGCCGTCGGTGTACGTGGAGGGCGCCGATCTGGCGCCGGGCGAGGTCGAGCTGGCCGGCATCGATCACGCCCATCTCCGCCAGGGCGTCGAGGATGCGCCGGCCCCGGGCCGCTGCGCGGCGGCGGCCGTCGTGGGTGAGCGGGTCGAGGCGTTCCGGTGCGTGGGGGATACCCGAGAGGAAGGCGATCTCCGCCCAGCTGAGGTCCGCGGCCGGCTTGTCCAGGTAGACGCGCGCGGCGTGGGCGATGCCGTGACTGCCATTGCCGAAGGGCACCAGCCGGAGATACTGCCGGAGCACCGCGTCCCGGCCGTGGCGCAGGGTCATGAACACCGCGGTGACGGCCTCCATTGCCTTGTTCGGGAGTGTCCGCGGGGCGGGATTCTGCATCCGCGCGACCTGCATGGCGATGGTGGAGGCGCCGGAGACGACGCGCCCGCTGCGCAGGTTCTGCCACAGGGCACGGGCGACAGCGACCGGGTCCACTCCGGGGTGGTAGCGGAAACGCCGATCCTCCAGGGCGACGGTGGCCGCGGCGATGCGCGGCGGGACGTCCGCGAGCGGCCAGTAGCCGTAGCGGCCGGGCTCCGGGCCGCCGACCTCCGCGAGGTAGTGTCCGTACCGGTCGGTTACCAGGTGGCTGGCGGCGGGGGCCTTCAGCGCGGAGCGCTTCCAAGCCGTGTGCAGGACGCCGCCAAGCAGCACCACGACGGCGAGCAGTAGCACCGTGTACAGGACCCGCCGGTGCGCGAATGCCCGGCCGGAGCGTCCCGCCAATGCCCGTGCCGTCGTTCTCACGGCGTGCTATCCGCCGTCGGGCCGCCGGATACGGATCAGCGCGCCGTTACCGTGTCCCCGCACCTCCTCCTGGTACATCATCTCCGCGTAGGCGGCGGGCTGGACGAACTGTCCCGGGACCTGGGGCCGGAGCCGGAAGGCGAACTCGTAGGTGCCCTTGGGCAGGGTCTCGTAGTAGAACGCCACGCGGTCGTCCAGGCGCGCCACGTGGGCCGGCGCCAGTGTCAGTGGCCGGCCGGGCGTGGCCTCCGGCGGGGCGGTGTCCAGCTCGGGGTTCAGCGGTTCCATGCCCGCGGCGAGGGGGACGACCACCGCCACGTGGTGACGCTCCTCCGGGTTGACCAGCGTGAGTCGGTCTTCCACGACGTCGCCCACGGTGAAGTCGACGGCCGTCCCGGCGGTGTCCAGTGCGACCCGTCGGTCGGCGGTGTCGTCGCCGCCCACCCGTACGAGGCTGCGCTCCACCACGAAGCCGTGGCTCTGCGCGGCCACCCGGTCGCCGCGTTGGAGGGGCACGTACCGGCTCTGCGCCATCACGGCCAGGCTGCGCCCGTCACCCAGCGCGGGGGCGCTCAGGCTCACTTGTCCGGGCGAGGGCAGCGGCGTCGCAGTGACGGGGCGGTTGCCGCCCACGCGGATCGTCCTGCTGGTGTTATCCCACTGCGCGGAGACCGTGACCGGCCGGGTCGCCGATTCCCCGGCGAGGAGGAAGTCGTTCAGGGCGAGGATGGCCTCGGCATTGGCGTTGGTAGTGCCCCAGCCGTCGTCCCGTCCCAGGGTGACCAGGGCATCGGCCAGGATCCGCTCGCGCTCGCCGCTGCCGGGCACGGCGCTGGCGGCACGCAGGGTCTGCGCGACGGTGCGCGTCTCCGAGGGCAGGATCAGCGGCGAGTCCTGGGTCTGGCGGTCCTTGAGCCCGGCGTAGACGGTGTTGCCGTGACGCAGCTTGAAGATCAGCCCGTCCCACAGGGTCTCCTCCAGGCGCTTCAGCACCGCCGGGCTCGGATCCTGTTCGCCGGCCAGCGCCCGGGTGACGTGGGCGAGCGCCTCCTGGGGCAGGAACTGGGTGCGCCGCGCCAGCTCGGCGGCGTAGCCGGCGTCCAGGTCGCCGCCCCGGGCGAGGGCGGTCAGCGCCATCGAGCGCTCGGTGTAGCTGTCGAGGAAGTGGCTGTAGTCCCCGCGCAGGGCGCGTCGCAGGGCGCTGCGCACGCGCTCGCGCAGGGCCGGTTCCACGCGGTAGCCGGCATCGTCCGCCTCCAGCAGGAACAGGTAGGTCCACGCGGTGAGGCCCACCTGGCCGTCACCGCTGCCGGGCCAGAAGGTGACGTAGCCGTCCTCGCGGACCACCTCGTCCAGGTAGGCCAGGGTATTGCGCACGTGCCGGTCGATCAGTGTGGTCGCGGTGTCCGGGCGCAGCAGGCCTAGCAGCTCGTTCGCCGCCAGCAGGCCGCGGGCGCGGCTGATCCGCTGCTCGGTGCAGGCATGGGGGTAGGCAAGCAGGTAATCGAGCCCCGCGGCCATGCGCACCAGCCCGGGCCGGTCGGCGAGTACCAGCGTGCGGCGCAGGCTGCCCGGGCGGACCGGGGTCCCGAGTGCCGGGACGTCGAAGGCGGCCCCGCCGCCGAGCTCGCCGGTCTGGCGAACGGTCAGGGGGCGCCGGTCCGGGCGGACGGGCAGGTCCACCTGGAAGCCGTCGCCGACGCCGTCGGCCGCCCGTTCCACGCCGAGGGTGACGTGCGCGCCGGGCACGTCGCCGGGGTCGTCCGGCCAGCGCTCAGGCAGGGGTACGGCGACGTCGTAGCTCAGTCGCCGGGTGCCGGTGTCCGGCCAGGTAAAGGTCTGCGACGCGGGGCCGTCCAGGCGCAGGCCGTCCACGTCGAGCGCGGCACGTCCCTCGCCGGCCTCGCCCTCGACGATGCGGGCAACGGCGGACAGGGCGAAGCGGTCACCGTAGCGCACGAAACGCGGAAGTGCCGGCTGGACGATAACGGGCAGACGCACGGAGATCCGGCCAGTGCCGTGGCCGAAACGGTCGCCGTCGCCGACGGCCTCGGCGCGCACCATGAAGTTGGTGAGGTTGTCCGGCAGCTCGATGCGCACCGTCGCCGTGCCGCCCTTGCCCACCCGCAGCGTGGGCTCGAAGTAGGGCACGCTGCGGAAGTCCTTGCGGAGGCTGACCCGGTCCAGCAGCTTGCGCGCGCTCGCGGCCTCCCGGCCCGCCTCGCCGCCGCCGGGCGTCTCGCGGAAGGGCAGGTAGCCGACCACCCGGTTGCGGGTGTCGCGGATGGCGGTGCGCACCGGTCGTTCGCGGATGAACGCGGGGAGGGGGTCCAGGGGCTGCTCCTCGCCCAGGGCCAGCACGGCCTGGTCCACGAGCCACAGGGTCACCTCGCCGGAGACCGGGTCGCCGTCGCGGTCCGTGAGCCTGACGGTCATCTCTACGGTGTCCCCCGGCCGGGCGTTGTCGGGATGATCCAGTGCCACGTCGATGCGGTGGTCGGCGGTGGAGACGTCCACCCGGGTGGTCGCCGCCATCATGACCGGTTTGCCGAGATCCAGGCCCGCCCGGTCGAACCGCGGCGCGCCGTCGAGACGGCCGCGCATGAGCACGAAGTGGACCGGGATGCCGGGCATGAAGGTCCGCTGAATGGGCAGCTCGTAGGTGCCCTTGCCGTTGTGGACGGGCACCCAGTCGTAGCGGTTGCGGCCGTCGGGCAGCTCGACGACGGCGAGTGCGCGGGCCTCGGCGAACGGGCTCTCCAGCACCAGGGTGGCGGTCTCGCCGGGGGCGTAGCTGTCGCTGGCCGTGCGTACCGTGAACGTCTCCGACGGGGCCTGTGGCCAGGTAGCGCGCTCGCTGCCGTCGTTGAAGAGATCGAGACGGACCGTCTGCAGCCGCCCGAGGGTGTCCCGGGCGGAGAGCTCCACGATGTAGACGCCGGTGTCGTCGAGCGGCAGGTCGAAGTCCGTCGGTGCCTCGCCGCTGGTGAACGTGCGTTCCAGCAGGGTCTCGTCGATGACCTCGGTCTCGTATTCGGGCTCGCCGCTGGTGAAGTCGCTGGCCTGCAGGTGCGCCGCCCAGCGGCGCTTGATCAGCCGCAGCGTGACGTCCCTGCCGGCGAGCAGGTCGCCGTCCGCTCCCGCGACCAGGAAGGCGCCCTTCAGGCGCTCGGCGTCCTCCAGATAGCGCGGTGCCTTCAGGCCCAGGGCGAAGGGGGGCAGGGCCAGGACGTCGGCGGTGTCGGTCACGGTCTGGTCGTCGGCGCCCACCACGGTGGCCTCGACGACGTAGCGCCGCGGCTGGGCACTCGGCTCCAGCGCCGGGTCCACCTGGATGCTGGCGAAGCCCTTGTCGTCGGTGGTGCCTTCCCGCGTCAGCGTGGGCCGGGACCGGAACTCGCCGATGCCCGAGAAGCGCGCGTCGGTGGAGTAGACGAAGCCCTCCCGCTCCGCGGGCGTCCAGCGGTAGGGGAACTGCGTGACCCGCCAGTGCACCGGGCGCTGGCGGGCGACACCGCCAGCGTAGTACTCGGCAACGAGGTCGACTTTGAACGGCCGGTCCAGCGGGGCTTTGCCGGGGGCGCTGGCACGCACCTCGAAGCGCGGAATCCGGTAGGCCTCCTTGCGCACCGTGACCTCGGCGCAGCGCCGCGCCCGCTCGCCGGGGGGCTGGAGCTCGGCGGCGATGCGGTATGCCCCGGTGGCCTCGGTCTTCTCGTTGAAGCGGTGATAGAAGCCGCCGGCCGGCGTGCGCCCGGGGTGGTAGCGCCATTCGCTGCCGTCGGGCCCGGTGACCACCAGCGTTACCGCCGCATCCCGGTTCTCGATCCGGCCGCGGTGCACCCGGCGCATGAAGCCCTTGATGTGAACGGGTTCGTCCGGGCGGTAAACGGGGCGTTCGGTGAACAGGTGGCAGCGCCACTGGGGCTCGGGCCGGCGACGACTGGCGTGGCCGGTCCAGGACAGCCAGTTCCGGTCGGTGCCGAAGTGGTTGTCGAAATAGCGCTTCGGCGGATCGGCACGGGGGTCGATGACCAGGGTATCGTCGCCGTTGGAGACGATCAGCCGCTGTGGCGGGCCGTACAGCCGGCTCGGGCGGGGAGACCAGTCGAGGGCGCCGTCCCCGTCGGTGCGGCCGTCCACCACCGTGTCCAGCAGCCGGTCGTCGCCGCGGGCGCGGGTCTGCACGCGAACCCGGGCGCCGGGCACGGGCTTGCCGGAGTCCAGCGAGGTGACCACGAAGTGCACGCGGTCCTCGGCCTCCACCACCGTGAGCGAGAGGTCGGTGACCTGGACGCGCACCCACTGGCGCTCGCTGCCCGCACCCAGCCGCCGGACGCCCACCAGGTAGGTGCCCGGACCCGTCTCGCCGGCGAGACGGCGCAGCCGGGGCTGGAGGTCGAGGCCGAAGCGGGCGGCCGGGTCGCCGTGCTCGAGAGGCAGGTCGACGATCTCGGAGATGCTGGGCGAGCCCAGGGTCGCGATCTGCGCGGCGACGTCGTTGCCCCGCAGGCGCGGGCCCCGGGCCGGCGCCTCGCCCGGGCCGGGGGGCATGGCGTCGTCGTCGACGCTGACCGGGCGGTCGCTGTAGGGCCAGAACTGCAGGTCCAGCGGGTCGATGGCGTGGATGCGCAGGTCGACGCGGGTGTCGCCGCGGCCGCGCAGGGGCAGCATCCGCGGCCCCTGGCGCTCCATGACCGCGCGTCCCTCGCCACGGTTGACGCGCAGAAAGTCCTCGCGGGCCGGGAACGCCAGGTACAGGCTGTTCACGCCGGTGGCCTGCAGCGGCCGTCCGTGGGTGTCCCGGAGATCGCCGGGGAGCAGGCTCAGGCGGTAGCGCGTGTCGGCGGCGAAGTCGCCGGTGATGCGCAGCTGCCGGCCGGCGAGGTGGTACTCCAGGTTGTCCACCGCGGGTTCGAAGCGCACGAGGTTGCGTCCCAGCACGGGGCCCACGTCCCGGGGTTCCGCGGTGAAGCCGATCTCGATGGTCCGGTTGCCGGGGGCGCAGACCAGCGGATCGGAGGCGGCGTAGGTCACCCCGCCGGCGGTGGCCGCCCGCTGCTGGCCGGCGCAGCCGAGGCTCGCCGGGCGGAACGACTGGCGGGTGGAGAAGGTGACGGTCTGCATCGCCTGGTCGGGGCGGTCGTCCAGGGACAGGCGCAGCCGCACCAGCGCCTTGCGCCCGGCGGGGATGGGTTCGCGGAGGCGCAGCACGTAGTCCACCGGCGCGTCGCGCCCGGCCCGTTCGGTGCGTTTGATGGTGAAGTCGTCCGCGCCCAGCGTGCGCAGCGGCTCCGGCTCGATACCCGGCAGGGCTCGCACCTCGATGGAGACCATCTGCTCCAGGGCGTCGATGTCCACCGGATCGCGGAAGCGCAGCGACAGGGTATCCACCGGCGCAAGGTCGTCGCTGCCATCCGTGGGCCGGGTCTCGATGGCCGGGGCCATGAGCGTCGCCAGGCGGTGGCTGTCGCCCTCGAAGCGCCAGGTGAACGCCGAGAGGGCGGGCCAGGGCTCCGCGGGGCGGAACTGGAGGGTGTGTGCGTCCAGCCAGGTGTAGGCTCCCGGGTGCGCCGGGGAGACGGTGACGTACTCGCCCGGGTGGGCCTCCGGGCCGCCGTCCTCCGGCCCGCGGGCGGCGTCGAAGAACAGGGTGACCGGGTCCCAGCGGCGCAGGAAGTCCCCGGGCACGATCACGGCGCCGTCGGGTCTGGCGGGTGGTGCGGCCGCGGCCGGGGCCAGCGCCTGGCAGATCAGCAGCGCGGCCAGTGCCAGAAACAGCCGGTCGCGCCAACGTCGGTTCGCCGTAGTGCTCATTCCTTGCCTGCCAGTTGTCTGTAGCGTTCCCTGACCCGTTCCGGTGGGCCGTCGTCGGGCAGCTGCGTGCCCACCAGCGCCGAGCGCACCAGTGCCGGGGATTCGTCCCGGGGCAGATGGGCGATCAGGTAGTAGCGCCCGGGCCCGAGCCGGTGCATTTGCGCGATGCCGTCGCCGAGCTGCCGGCCCCGGGCGTCGACCAGGGTGCCGCGGATCGACTCACGGTCGGTCTTGAGACCGAGCCCCACGGTGCGTGGCTGCCGGAGCTCGAAGGTGAAGGCCCGGCTCTCCCCGGGGCCCAGCCGCACGGGCGCTCCCAGCCCGGCGGGCATCGGCGTGGGAGTGGTCAGCCACCGCTCCGGCGCGGTGCCCATGGCGCGCAGTCGCGTTTCGCCGGCCGGGAGCAGGGCGTCGATGCCGGCCGTCGTGTCGAGCCAGTGCAGGCGGGTACGGCCATCCGGCCGTTCCAGGGCGAGCAGTGTCGGGCGGCTGGCGCGCAGGCTCAGCAGCGACGGCGCCCGCGGCGCCAGCCGTTCGGTGTGCCGCCAGCCCGTCAGGCTGCCGTCGGGGGCGGTCAGCCAGACCCCGAACGGCGCATCCGCGTGGGTCACCTGTAGCGTGCCCGGGCCGGCGACCGTGACGCTGCCCGGGCCGTCGACGGCGGGGCCGGTGCGGCCGTCGTCGCGGACGAAGCGGGCGCCGCGCACCGCGCCGTGCACCTGAACCCGGCCTTCGGCGCCCGCCAGTAGCGTGACCGGCAGAGACAGGGTGCCGCTGAAGGTGGGGCCCAGGCGCAGGTAGTCGCCCGGGGCCAGCTGCCGGTCGCCGGCCGCGGACGCCCAGCGGAGTGCGACCGTTTCGGCCTCGTCGCCGGGATTGGCCAGCCAGATTGTGCCGACGTTGCTCCGGGTGTGGCGCGTGCCGGCGTTGTCACCGGTCCACAGGAGCCGCTCGATGGCCCCGTCGCGGGCAAGGATGCCGGCGATACCGGCGGGCGCGGTGAGCGCGATGTCGGCGGCACCGGCGGGGCCGGTCACCTTCACCGCCGTGCCGGCCGGCAGCGTGAGCTGGGTGCTGCCCGGCGTCACAGTGGCCGGATCGCCGGTGGCGAGGGCGTGCGCGCTGACGGTCACGGGGGCGTCGCCTCTGCCGTCCGCCAGGCGCAGGGCCAGCCCGCGGTCGCCGGGTGTCGCGCCGGGGAGCGCCACGGTCAGGGCGCTGCGGCCACTCGCGGTGGCGGCGACGGTGCGACCGGGTGAATACGCCCGCAGCTCCGGCGTGTGCGCCGCGCTCACGGCGGTCCAGATCCTGAGCCGTTCCGCCCCGGCCGTGCCGACGGGCAGCGGCAGGGAGGTGTCCGAGGAGGCGGGGATGGTCCGCACTGTCGCCGGCACCAGCGATACCGGTTCGGCGTCGAGGGTTCCGGCGCCCGGCGGCGCCAGCAGCCATACCGGACGATCCCGGGCCGGGATCCAGCCCTCCCGGACCTCCCGGAAGGTACCACCAGGGCCGGCCCACAGGAGACCGTCCCGGCGCTCCGCGGTGTGTAACGGCCCCGGATGTGCCGCGAGCGCTAGCCCCAGCGCCGCGTTGGTGCCGTCCAGCGGCGTGAGCCGCCAGTCGCGCGGGTCGCTGCCATCCGGGGCGTCGCTGTCCCGTGCGTCCAGGCGCAGGGCCACGTCGACACCCGCCGCCGCTGTCTCCAGGGTCCATACCCGGAGGCGGTAATCGTGGTCGAGGTCGCCCGCGGTGAGCACGGCGCCGCCACGGACCGTCCTGCCGGTGCGCGTGGCGACGGTCCGCCACGTATCGTCTTCCCGGCGTTCCAGCGCGACGCCGTGGGTGGCGCCGGACCGGCTTGCGAACACCAGCGGCAGGCCGTGGCGTGGCGCCGCGTCCGGCCCGGGCAGGTCGAGCGGGTAGACGTGAACGTCGCCGTCGGCGACGGTGAGGTCCGTGTCGGGGGTGCGGGCGTCTTCCGTGACCTCGCGGGGGGCATCCAGGGTCACCGTCGTCCGGTTGGCGTCGCCGGGGGCGGTGACGGCCAGCGCGTAGCGGCCGGCGGGGAGCTGGCGGCTTATCAGGAAGTTCCAGTCGTCGGGGCGGTCGTCGCCGAAGGCGATTCTGTTGCCGTCTGCGTCCAGCAGGGTGGCGGCCACGTCGCCCTCGCCGAGGGAGCCGATCTTCACGAGGCGGTCGCCGCCGAGGACGAACGGGACTGTGCCGGGCACGCCGATGTCGCGCTGCTGGCCCAGGGGCAGCTCCTGCGTGGCGAGGCGCACGCGGTAGTCGAGACGGTTGTCCGGGCGGCGGCTGCGTACCTCCAGCCGGTAGGCACCGGCGTCGAGCGCCAGCCAGCCCTCCCGGGACCCGTTGATGTCGGCCTGCGCCGGCCACCAGTCGCCGTCATCGCCGCGGCGGAGGAGGGCGGCGTCCATCTCTGCGGGTAGATCCAGGCGGACGTGCATGGCTGCCGCGAGGTCGAACCGCCACCGGTCCGGCGTCCGCGGCGCGGCCTCGTCCGCCGGCTCCATCCACGTGTGTTCCCGGGGCCGGTTCAGGGGTAGCGGGTGCGGGCCGTGTCCGGTCAGCGGCGGTGCCGGCCGGTCCGTGCGCTCGACGGTGACCACGGCGCGGGAGGGTACGCTCTGGGGCAGCACGGTGAGGGTGTGCTGGCCCGGGTGAAGGGTGAGCGACAGTGGGGTCTGCCGGCCGGGCCGGATCACGGGCCAGCCGTCCGGGCCGGCGAGCTGGACGGCGAAGGGGCGTTTCAGCCCGCGGGCGCGAATGCGGTACTGGCCGGTTTCCGGGACGTCGAGGCGGTAGCGCACCGCTTCGCCCGGCGCCACGGTGGTGCGCACGGCCCCGGTCAGCGGGATCGCGCCGGCGTCGCGCAGCGGGGCGCGTTCCAGGGACACGCCCAGGGCCCCGGCACTGCGGCCAGTGGCGTTCACGGTGAGCTGGTAGTCGCCGCTGCCGAGATAGCGCTGAATGAGGAAGTTGCGGCCGATGCCGTTCTCGCGGCCGGCGGCGAGCCGCGTGACCGTGCGGGTCCGGAGCTCGCCGGCGGTGGCGAGGAGTCCGGTGGTCTCCAGCCGGTACAGGGCCGGGGTATCCACGGCCAGCCGGTAGATGGCCTGCTGCCGGCGATCGAGGGTGAGCCGCGCCGTCCGGCCGGGCGCCAGGGCCGGGAAGTCCGGCAACTGGCGCGCCACCGCGGCGCCGCTGACCGGTTTCAGCGGCGGCGGCGGGAGCTCGGGTCCCGGGGCCCAGCGCAGTAGGTAACGCACCGGCTCCGCGCCATCGTTGGTGATGTAGGCCGTTGTCCGGCCGTTCACCGTCAGGGACGGCTTCCCGGGGCCGTTCTCCGTGGTGGACAGGGGCAGGCGCTCGCCGGCGGGTGTCTCGGCGATGAGCGTCCGGCCGCGGCCGTCGGCCACCCGGAAGCGCCGCGTGCGGCCGGCGGACTGGGTCACCGGCAGGGGACTCTCCAGCGTGAGCGGCCAGGGCCGCACCGTGAGGCCGGAGCGGCCGTAATTGTAGCGGTTGGCCAGGACGTGGTCGTGGCGGCTCAGGGCGATGCCCTCGAACACGGCGCTCGCCTGTCGCGGCACCAGCTCGGGGGCGCCGAGGCTGTCCGGCGGAGCGGCGGTGTGGTGGAGCGAGACCTCGGCGATGCCGGCGTCGCCGTGGCGCGGGCGCATGGAGATGCGGTAGAAGCCCTTGACCAGGTCCCAGCGCGCCTCGGAGGCGACGTCCCAGCGGCTGCGGAAGTTGCGGGCGGCGGTGCGGTCGAGGGGCTCGACCCGCAGCTCCACGCTGGCCTTGGAATCCTCGTCGATCGTCGCGACGTAGGTGCCGTCCTCCTCGATCTCCACGAGGAGGTCTACGGTGTCCAGCAGGTTGAACCGGCGGCGCCACGCCTTCCTGGAGGACAGCTCGACCGCCCGTGCCGCCTTGACCTCCGGCCGGCCGCCCGGCGGGTCGTGGACGATGACCGCGGTGGCGTCTACGGCGTCCCGCGGGTCGCCGAGCGCCAGCGTGCCTACCCAGGCGCTGTCGGTGTCCCGGGGGATGGCATAGCGCGGCGCGTTGCGCAGGTAGGCGAGGTGGTACTCGGTGCCGGGGGCGCGCTCCACCATCACCAGCACATCCCGTGAACGGCCCGGGCCAGCATCGCCGGTGCGCACCGTGGTCTCCGGGTTCCGGCTGTCTGTGTCGATCCGTCCGCCGGTGCCGGGTCCGGGCTCATACGGCGAGCGGGCGTCGTCGTAGGCACTCACCCGCAGGCTGGCGGGCCGGGCCTCCGGCAGCTCGAGCTGGAAGACGTTGGCGTCCGTATGCAGGCGGTAGCGATCGATGCCGAAGGGGCTGGCTTGCCGTGTCGACCAGGCGCCGGCGGGCAGCTCAGGGATGCCCATGCGCAGGTAAAGCGGCTCGGCGTCGGCATTGGTGGACCACGGGTTGCCGGGCCCGCCGTATGCCGTCAGCCGGTACAGCCCCGGGGTCAGGCGCGTGTGGATGCGGCGCACCTCCAGCGGCTGCCCCGTAACGGGCTCGCGTACCGCCGCTGTCGGCTCGGCCGCCACCAGCCAGCGGCCTTCGCGCCACAGCCTGAGGTCCGCCAGGTAGCGGCCGCCCGCCTCCACGTTGATGGTGCGCGGCTCCGCGACCTTGATCCAGTAGGAACGGCGCTGGTAGTCCCGCAGCCGGGTCTCCACCAGGCGGCGTTCCGGCAGCCGCGGCAGGTCCGCACCGTTCTGCTCGTGGAAGGGGTGGACGGTGAGCCTGATCTCGCCGGTGCCGTTTTCCGCCCCGTTCAGGACGGCCTTGACGGTGCCGCGGTCGAGGAAGCGGTCGGCCCGTCCGGTCCGGGCGGGACCGGGGCCGGCCATTCGGTCGACCAGGCGTATCCCGACGGGCTGTTCACCGGTGGCCTCGAAGGCGTACCGGCCGAAGTGGTCGAGGTCGATGACCTGCTCGATCCGGGGCGAATGCGGATATGTCCGGCTGACCGGCTGGTCGCCCATGGACAGGTTCCGCTGTCCGTCAGCGGGTGCCGCAGACAGCACTGGCAGCACTGTCGCCAGCATGACCGCCGCCATGCCGGGGGCGGCGCGCCGCCGCGCCGGTGCCTTTACCCGGGGGACCCGCCGGTGCCGCCACCCGGGTCGCGTGCGATCTGCCTCTCCCACCCGTACGTCCCCTGTCGTGGTGTATTCATCCCGCCCCCGGTAGCCGAATATACACGAACTGCTCTACGTATCGTGGCGTTGGCGGTATGTCGCGTGAACGTGCCCTACGCCACGTGACCAGACAGGGAGGCGTCCGGCCTGATCGGAGGGCGTTGCCCGGACGGTAACGTCACGTCAGGAGGGGGCGACGGGGAGCAGCACGCGCGGGCCGCGCGCGATCGCCTCCAGCGGCCGGGGTGGCGAGAACAGAAAACCCTGCAGCAGACCGCAGCCGAAGCGTTGCAGTGCTTCATGCTGGGCCGTGGTTTCGACGCCTTCAGCGACCACCTCTATGCCGAGGTGCCGGGCCATGTGGGCGACGGCCTCGACGATGGCGGCATTGCCCCGGCTTTCGTTGATGTCACGGATGAAGCCGCGGTCGAGCTTGACCTTGGTGATGGGCAGGTCACGCAGGTAGCTCAGGCTGGAGTAGCCGGTGCCGAAGTCGTCTATGGCCACGCGCACGCCCATCGCGCGCAGCTCGTCCAGCAGCGCTATGGCCTGATCGGCACCGGAGAGCAGCACGCTCTCGGTGACCTCGACCTCCAGCGCTTCGCCCTCGATGCCGTTATCGGCCAGCGCCGTGCGCACCATGTCCAGGAATCCCGTGCGCCGGAACTGGATCGGTGAGAGGTTCACCGCGACCGGGACGTCGAGCCCGCCGTTCCGCCGCTGCCCGGCCAGGTCGCGGCATGCCTGGCGCAGCACCCAGGTGCCGATGTCCACGATCTGGCCGGTGGTCTCTGCCAGCGGAATGAACTCGCCGGGACCGAGCAGGCCCCGTTCGGGATGACGCCAGCGCACCAGTGCTTCGAGACTGCGGACTTCGCCGGTATCCGCGGCGACGATGGGCTGGTAGTGGAGTTCCAGCTGGTCCTCCGCGATGGCCTGCTGGAGCTCGCGGCGGAGAACCACATAGTCGCGAACCGGCGAGGCCACTTCCGCCGAGTACCATTGCCATGTATTGCGGCCGATCTGTTTGGCCTCGCGCATCGCGGCTTCGGCGTTGCCGAGCAGCGCTTCCTTGTCCTCGCCGCTGTAGTCCGTGGATGCGGCGCCGATGCTCGCGCTGATCTGCAGCGGATGGCCGGTGATGTTCTCGAAGGGGGTGGCGAGTGCGTCGAGCAGCCTTTCGATCAGGCGTATGCCCACACGGGTGCTGTTCCTGCCCGGGACCGCGATCGCGAAGCCGTCGCCGGACAGGCGGGCGATCATGGCGTTCACGTCCGCTATTTCACCCAACCGCTGCGAGACGGAGAGGAGCAGCCGGTTGCCGGCCTCGTAGCCGGCGCCGGCGTTTACCTGGCTGAACCCGTCCAGGTCGATGTGCAGCAGCAGGGCATGGTCCAGACGGGACAGCTCCTGGATCAGGGCCTCACGGGTGAGTAGTCCGGTCAGGCGGTCGTGCGTGGCCTGGTAGGCGAGCTGAGCCCGGCTTTCCCGCTCTCGTGTGACGTCCTGCTGGATGCCGATGAAATGGGTGCAGCGCTGCTGTTCATCGAAGACGGCCGTCAGCGACAGGCGGTTCCAGAAGGCCTGTCCCCCCTTGCGGTAGTTGCGCAAGGTGATCTGGACGTCCCGGTGCGTGGACAGGGCGTCGCGTATCCGTTCGATGTCCGCCGGGTCGGTGTCCGCACCCTGCAGAAACCGGCAGTTGTGGCCGATGGCCTCGTCGCGGGTGTACCCGGTGATGTGGGTGAAGGCCGGGTTTACGTAGACCATCGGCAGCCCGGGGCTTTGCGCGTCGACCATGACGACACCGTTCGAGCTGGCCTCGATGCCGCGCTGAAGCAGCCGGAGCTCCTCGTCCCGGGCCCGGCGTTCGGTAATGTCGCGGCAGATTCCGTAGACCCCGACGACGTTGCCGTCGACGACAATGGGCAGGTTGGTCATTTCAACCGGGTACTGGCGGCCGTCGGGGTGCATGCCGCTGGTTTCGTAGTGCTGGCTGACGCCGCGGGCGGCCAGGTCGAAGTGCCGTTCGGTGAGCGCACGGTATTCCGGGGTCACGAATTCGTTGAAATGACGGCCGACCAGACCCGCCCGGCGAAAGCCGGTGATGTGCTCCATGGCGGCGTTGCAGTGGAGGAAATTACCGTCGAGGTCGAATTCGCATACGCCGTCGGGATGGTGGAAGAACAGCGACTGGTGACGCTGCTCCGTGGCCTGGTGCCGCCGCCGGTCGTCGTGGCGCGCCATTGCCAGTGCCACCAGCCTCGCCGCGCGCTCGATCTCCCGGCGCGCGGTCCGGGAGGGGGATCGGGGACGGTCGTAGTAGACGGCGAAGGTGCCGATCAGTGTGCCGTCGTCGCCCAGAATCGGCACCGACCAGCAGGCCTGCAGGCCGGCCTGGCGGGCGACGTGGCGGTAGCCAGTCCAGGCGGGGTCCGTGTCGATGTCCCGGGTGATGACGGTTTCACGCAGGTAGGCGGCACGGCCGCAGGTTCCGGTATCCGGGGCAACCGGGAGATGGTTCAGGGCGGCCTCGCACCACTGCGGAAACGGCGACTGCCCGGTCAGGCTGAGCGTGTTCGAGTCCGGGTCGTAACGCATGATGGACACCCGGGCCCCGGGCAACGCCTCCTCGGCCATGGCCACGATGGCGGTAAAGATCTGTTCAAGCGGGGCCTGCTCCGCGATGCGGTCATGCACGGCCTGTCGGAGGTCAAGCGTCGAGGACACTCGGGGCACGGTGATGATCCATCAATGTCGACATTGGACGTATTTTATACAATACGTGACTGATGTCACATAAGTTGCGGGATTATACCTCCAACCAAGCGTGGGTAGGTCTGTTTCCTCATTCCCAGTACAGATCCTCGACGACTATTGCCGGGATCGGAGCGTCCCGCCATACCCCCCTGAGGCCGCGCCGGTGTATCGAGTGCTGCGGCTTCATGTACAGGAAGACGTTCACGGCGTCGTCGGCGAGCATTCGCTGGGCGCGTGCGAGTAATGCGTCGCGTGCGGCCGTTTCCTGGGTGCGCTGGACCTGGCGCCACAGGGCGCGGAATTCAGGGTTGTCATAATTGAAATAGTAGTCACGGCGGGCGTAGATGCCGATGTCCATGGGCTCGACGTGGGAGACCAGCGTGAG
This sequence comes from Arhodomonas sp. KWT2, assembly GCF_041949875.1. Taxonomy (NCBI): domain Bacteria; kingdom Pseudomonadati; phylum Pseudomonadota; class Gammaproteobacteria; order Chromatiales; family Ectothiorhodospiraceae; genus Arhodomonas; species Arhodomonas sp. KWT2. The sequence goes on along the minus strand of NZ_JBHFPQ010000038.1, from coordinate 19,385 downwards.
GTCGTAGTTGGCGTCCTGGAAGACCTGCTCCAGCCACTCCCCCCAGCTCAGCCGCTCAACGGTGATGTTGATTCCCACGGCCTCCAGGTTGCTCGCGATGTGCAGCCCGCCGCGTTCGGCATAGATCGGCGGGGGGAGCCGCAGCGTGAGTGACAGGCCGTCGGCGTAGCCGGCATCGGCAAGCAGTTCGCGGGCGCGTTGCGGGTCGTAGGGGTAGCGGCCGGTCAGATCGATGTATGCCGGGTGGCGCGGCGAGAAGTGGCTGCCGATGGGCGTCGGCGAGACCCCGCGGTAGATGGACAGGAGCTCGTCCTTGTCGATGGCGTGGGAGATCGCCCGCCGCACCCGCCGGTCGGCCAGTGCGGGGTTGGCGTGGTTCATCGCGAGAATGACCTCGCCCTCGCTCTCGCCCTTCAGGACTTCGTAGTCGCCCCTTAGCGCGAGCTGCACATGGATGGGCAGCGGGCTGACGTCGGAGTGCAGGTCGACGCGTCCCTCGCTGAGGCTGTTCTCCAGCTCCAGACGGTTGGCGGTGAAGGTGAAGGTCGCCCGCCTCATCGGTGGCTGATCGCCCCAGTAGCCGTCGAAGCGCTGTAGCTCCACCGCACCCCCGTCCCAGGGCATGACGCGGTAGGGGCCGGTACCGACGGGTGCGGTCAGGTTGGAGTGGACGCTGTCCGGATGGACGATGACCGCGGCGGCCAGTCCCAGGCGGAAGGGCAGCAGTGAGTCCGGATAGCGCAGATGCAGGCGGACGCGGTACGGCCCGGCGGTCTCCACACGCTCGATGGCCTGGTAGAGCTGGCGCTGCGGGTTGCCGGCCTCGGGATCGAGCAGCCGGTTCAGGCTGTAGCGTACGACCTCGGAGTCGAAGTGGCTTCCGTCGTGGAAGCGCACGCCCTTGCGCAGACGCAATAGCAGCTCCCGCCCGTCGTCGCTGACGCGCCATGCGGTCGCGAGGCAGGGTTTCACCTCGCCGTGGCGGTTGATCCGGGTGAGTCCCTGGAAGACGTTGAGGTGCGTGACCTCCGCGGTACTGGCCGAGGCGGTTCGGGTGGGATCGAGGTGTGGCGGTCGGAGCTGGCGGTCGATCGTCACACTGTCCGGCGGACCCGCGCTGCCGGCAGTGATGTGGCCGAATGCCAGCACCACGGCGAACAGCACGTAATGGGGCCATTTCATTGCGTTGTCTCCTGGTCGTCCGCACGGAGCGGGCGTATGACGGTCCGGTTGCGTCCGGCGCGCTTGGCGGCATAGAGGGATTCGTCCGCCGCCTTGAGCGTCCGGGCGGCGTCTCCGCCGGGGAGCCGGGGGGCGATGCCGACACTGATAGTGAGCTCGACCGTATCGTCGCCGACGTGCACGGGTTGCGCGGCGAGCTGCCGGCGCAGACGCTCGAGCAGGGAACGGGTGTGTTCCGGAGACAGCCCTGAGGCGAGGACGGCGAACTCCTCGCCGCCATAACGCGCGAGGTACATCGACTCGGGGAGCAGGTACCGCATCTGCTCGGCGACGTGGATGAGGACACGGTCGCCGGTGTCGTGGCCGTGGGTGTCGTTCACCTCCTTGAAGTGATCGATATCGATCATCGCCAGACACAGCGGTGCTGCGGGATCGCGCTCGAAGGTCTCGTAGAGCGCGTGCTCGAAGTGCCGGCGGTTGTGGAGTCCGGTGAGCGCGTCCCGTGTCGCGTGGAACTGGAGTTCCTCGTTCATCTGCGTGATGCGCCGCTCGTTGGCGGTGATGCGCTCGACGTACCGCCGCACGGCAAGCCCCATGCTGGCGATCTCGTCGTGTCCGCGGATGACGATGTCCTGCGGGGTCGGCCTTGGCAGACGCATGACCCGCTGCATTCGCGTCAACCGTCCCACGACGGAATACTGGACGAAGGTGACGATCAGGACGAGCACAACCATGACCACCGCCGCCGCGATCATCAGCCAGCGCTCGTGGCGGACGACGTCCGCATTCAGTGCCTTGACGGTCTGGCGCATCTCTTCGCGGATGGCGGCGACATGGTAGGCCACGGCGACCTCGAGATGGCGTGAGAGCGCCCGGTTCTCCTGGAGCACATCGGCGAGTCTGGATTCCACCTCGCCGAGCCGGCGAAGCACCGCGGGGGACGGGGTTTCGCTATTCCTTACGCGGTTCCAGAGCTCGATCCGCTGGGCGACGAGACGGTCCAGCGTGCTCAGGTTCTCCTGCAGCTGTCCGCGGTTGTGCCGGATATCGGCGAGTTGCCGGGCGGAGGGACGCAACGCATAGAGCTCGGTGGTGAGACGGCCGATCCACTCGACCCGGTCCTGGATCTCGAACATTGCCTGACGGCGCCGGAACTGGCTGTCCGCGAGCAGCAGCATGGCCCCACTCGCGACGAGGCTCTCCGCCTGCTGCTGCAGCAGGTTCGCCGTCATCAGCCCCTCGGTCTTCTCCTGGGCGAGGGCCGATACCGTGCGCCGGTATTCGGAGAACGCGTTCAGGGCCAGTGCCACGGCACCCACAGTCGCCACCGCCATGACCACACTCAACGCCAGGGAGCGGGCAGTCAGCCCGCCCCAGCGCCATCCTGGCGGATTCCGGGGGCGCGGCGCCCTCGGGCTGGATTCCTCCTCCCCCAATCCCTTGCCCCTTTGTTCTCATTTATACTGCTTGAGTGTAACCATATTCGTGCAAGGCATTGTAGACATCGTCTCCCGCGACGGTATCCCGCCCATACGCGCTATGTCCCCTGGATGTTGTGACATATCCCGCACGGGGTCGAGTCCTGCCGGTCGGGTACACCCGGGGTGTCGCAGTGGGGAAAGCGGCGGCGGCACTGCGGCCGCGGCTCGGATGACGCAGGTCAACCTCATCACCGCGGGCGCGGGTATGCTTCGGGGGGAACATCGGCCATCGGGAGATACGCATGCAGTCGCTGCCGCATCATTACCTGGTTCGTTCCTCCGGCGAGGCGGAGGGGACCGTCGCTGTTTCCGCTGAGGGGCTCGGGACCATTCCCACCGCGCCGCCGGAGGAGTTCGGCGGGCCCGGCGGATACTGGACGCCGGAGCACCTGTTCGTGGCGTCGATCGCGGACTGCTTCGTCCTGTCGTTCCGTGCCGTCGCCCGTGCGTCGCGGCTGGAGTGGCGGCATCTGGCCTGCGACGTGGACGCGGAGCTCGATCGCCCGGACCGCGCCCTGCGCTTCACGCGGGTGACGTTGCGTCCGCGGCTCGAGATCGCCGATGACGGCAACCGCAATGCGGCGCTGCGATGCCTCGAGAAGGCCGAGCGCGCGTGCCTGATCACCAATTCCCTCGACTGCGAGGTCACGCTGGAGCCCCGGGTCGACGTGCAGACCGGCGCCTAGGCCATGAGGGCGGTCGGGCGGGTCGCCCGGGGCCCTTCATATCCGAACCAGGCCGGGTGTGTCCCACGGCACGCCCCGGTCGTGCGTGGTTCGCGCTGATCATCCCCGTCGTCATTCTTATCACCCGTGCTGGCTGGCGTCCGGGGGCGGCAATACCTACGAGCAGTGTGGTTCCCCGATCCGGGCTGTCGGACCAACACTTTGTGATCTTAATCACAGAGTGTTGACGGAATGCGTCGGTCGAGGTGAAATTACATACATCAAATAAATAAACAAGAAAGCCCACCCGGGGTAGTTGGTGCGCGCCGCCATCGTCTCGTGCCCGATCCTCCCCACCGAACCGGACTGACGACACGACATGAGCTACAACCTCCCTTCGGGCGTTCCACGTCCGCACGGCCGGAGACTGAACCGGTACGGCGATAACGGTGTGTCCGGTGACAGCCGGAGTCCCTGCCGGCTGGAAGAGGCCCGAGCGGACTGCCTCAGCCTGGCGGCCCGGGTGTGCCCGGGCCGCCGTTTCGCGACGATCGGCCTGGTTGCGATCGCGTTGGGCGTCTCTGCCGGTGCCTATGGCGCCGGCGGTCACGGCGGTGCCGGCGCGGGAAGCTCTCCGATTCCCGGCGGAGCAGGTGGAACCTACGAGTCGCCGGCTGGTGCCGATGGGCATGTAGGTCACTGGCGCAATACCGGTGGTGGGGGCGGCGGTGGGGGCGGCCCCGGAGGCGGTTTGGGAGGGGCCGGAGCCAGCGGCGATGGCGGCAGTGGAGGTGACGGCGGTGACGGTGGCGTCCATGCGTATTCCGGGGCTGGCGCCGTTCCGGACGGGGACCTGACAGGCGGCGACGGCACCGATGGGCAAAACGGCAGCGGCGCCGGCGGCGGCGGTGGTGGTGGAGCCGGCGGTTACGGGATCGAGTATATCGGTAGCGGGGCCATTGCCGTGGATACCGGTCAGGACATACGTGGCGGAGACGGTGGAGACGGCGGCAATGGCGCGGGCGGTGGTAACGGCGGTGATGGAGGCATCGGGGTTCATCTGTCGACGGGGACCGTTCTCACCAATTCGGGCGCCATACGGGGCGGTGACGGCGGGATCCGGGGCAGAAGTTACTGGGGATACAACCGGGTCAACGGTGCCGGCGGTGCAGGCGTTGCCGGCAGCGGCATTGGCGTCGTCAATACCGGCACGATCTCCGGTGGCTCCGGTAAAGGCGCGCAGACCGCGGTGCGGTTCTCCGCGGGTACCAATGCCCTGGAGTTGCAGCAGGGCTCGCAGATCAACGGCGATGTCGTTGCGGACGGTGTCGACGACACGCTCATCCTCGGTGGTGGCGCTGACAGCACCTTCGACGTGGGCCAACTGGGCAGTGGCCGGCAATACCGGGGATTCGAACACCTGCGCAAGGAGGGTGGTGGTACCTGGACGCTTGCCGGCAGCAACGCCTTTACCGGCGACGTGACCGTGGCAGCGGGTGCGCTTGCCGGTGACACCGACACCTTAACGGGCGACATCACCAACAATGCCAGGGTGATCTTCGAACAGGGTGCCAATGGGTCCTATGCCGGTGACATGAGTGGTGGCGGCTCGCTGGAAAAGCGGGGCGCGGGCACGCTGACGCTTACCGGCGGCAACGCATACGCTGGTGGAACCACGGTTTCGGACGGACGCCTCGTCATGGGGTCGGCGGATAGCCTGGCCGACGCCACGGCCTATGTGGTCAACGGCGGCACGCTGGACCTCAGCGGCCATGATCTGACGGCGTCATCACTGACGGGGACTGACGGAACCGTCGCGGTGAGCAGCGCTACCCTCACCGTCGATCAGGTGGTGGACACCGTGTACGCGGGGACGATCACCGGCAACGGCGGTCTGCACAAGGCCGGTACCGGCGTGCTGACCCTGAGTGGTGACAGCACCCATACGGGTACCGCCGTGGTGAGCGATGGCCGTCTGGTGGTTAACGGCCGCATTCCGGGCGCGAAGACGACGGTGGAGCAGGGCGGCACGCTCGCCGGCTCCGGCACCGTCGGCACAACGTCGGTCGCGGACGGCGGGACCATGGCGCCGGGCAATTCCATTGGCGCACTGTCCGTCGACGGTGACTTCCACATTGCCGGTGGCGGCGTCTACAGCGTGGAAACCGACGCCGCGGGTAATGGCGACCGGCTCGTGATCAGCGGTACCGCGGCACTTGACGGCCGGCTGGTGATACGCCCCGGCGGCGGGGGCTATGGCGTGGCCACGGAGTATACGATCCTTACCGCGGATGGGGGCGTGCGCGGTACCTTCAACAGGGTCGACTCGACGCTCGCGTTCCTGACACCAGAGGTGCGCTACGGCGAGAATGATGTCGGACTCTCCCTCCTGCGCAACGACATCACGCTCTCCGACGTCGCGCGCACGGATAACCAGCGTGCCGTCAGCCGGGCGCTGGAGAGACAGGCCGGGCGTGCCGGTGGTGTGACCCCTATCATCGGCGCGGTCTATGGCATGAACGCCAGTGGCGCCCGCAAGGCGTATCGGGTGCTGAACGGTGTGCAGTACACCGCCCCCCAGATGGTAGCGCTACAGCAGGCCCAGCAGTTCAACGGTGTCGTCTCCGCGCGCATGAACGGTGCGGGTATGCTGGCGCCTGACCCCGGCATGGACATGCAGCCCTCCCTCGCCGGGGGCATGCCCTCGTGGGTGTTGCGCGAGAGCGCGGCGAATGCCCCGGCGGGTACCGGCGGGCCGGCGTCACGCGGTCTGTGGGCCCGGACCACCGGCAGCCGGGGCTATATCGACGGCACTGCCGAGGCGCCGGCCGCGGACTATCGGGCCAGGGCGCTCACCGTGGGCGCGGACACCCGGTGGAGCCCGACGGTCGTGCTCGGCATGGCGAGTGGCTATGCCCGCACCGACACGGATACGGAAGACGCTGGTTTCGATACCGACAGCGTTCACGTCGCCGGTTACGGCCGCTGGTCCCGGGGCATGGCCTATGTTGACGGTGTGGCGGGCGTGGCGCGCCATCGCACGGACGCCACCCGACAGGTGAATCTGGCCGGTGCGGGCGGCAGTGCGACGGCCGACTACGACGCGATCCAGTGGAGCGCTTCCGTGGAGGCCGGCCACAGGTTCGTCCAGCCGGGCGGAACAGCGGCGACGCCTTACGTGGGCCTCGGTTACGACCGCACCGATCGTGATGCCTTTACCGAAAGCGGTGCGGGAACGGCTAACCTCCGCGTCGAGGAGGAGGCCTTCACGTCCGTTCGCTCGCGGCTGGGTATCCGGATCAACGGCTCGTTTGACACCGATGGCGGGACATCGGTCACTCCGGCGTTCGGGCTCGGTTGGAGCCACGAATTCGGTGAGCGTAGTGCGGTCATGACGGCAAGCTTCGAGCGTGCTCCCGGAACGAGCTTCGCCGTTGAAGGCACGGAGCTCGAGCGCGACCGCCTGCTCGTTCACGGCGGGATCGGGGCGGACTACGCCAACGGCTCGTCGCTCAGGCTCCAGTACATGGGCAGCATCTCCGGCAGCGACCGGCATCACAGCCTTTCACTGACCTACCGCCTGCGCTGGTGAGTCCCCGGGGCGCGGCGGTGTCGGGGCTATGGAGCAGCGGGGTTGCGTCGGATACGATGAACCGGTGCATGGCGGAGCGCAGGGGGCGCTGAGCGGCATGCCAGGGACGGGGAGGTCGTGAGGCGGTGTTCCAAGGCCGTGACGCTCCGCTGTAGCCCGGGTTGGCGCCTTCGCGCGCCGTGTGGGTATCCGTCACCCGGCATGCCTGCCCCCGTGTCGCCGGGTCAGTGTCTCTCACTTCCGGATTTCCGTGCGTGACGTCCGCCGTGGGCGATACGTGGATGGCAGTCGATTACAGGGATGGTGCAGGGCATGAAGGGGTACTGGAGATGGATGGCCGCGGTAGTGATCGCCGCGGCCGTGGCGGGCCTGCTCGCCTGGCAGTGGTGGCAGGCGAATCACGATGCACTGCCCGCCGGCTTTGCAGGTGGTAACGGCCGCATCGAGGCGGTGGAGATCAACGTCGCCACCAAAACCGCCGGGCGGGTTCGCGAGATCGGCGCGGACGAGGGCGATTTCGTGACCAGCGGGGCGGTGCTTGCGCGCATGGACACGGCCACCCTCGAGGCGCAGCTCGGTGAGGCGCAGGCGCAATTGCGGCGCGCACGGGTGGGTGTCGAGACCGCCGGTAATCTGGTGAAGCAGCGCCGCGCCGAGCGCAGCGCGGCCGAAGCGGTCGTCGCACAGCGGCGTGCCGAGCAGGACGCCGCGAGACTGCGGCTTGGCCGTTCCGAGAACCTCGCCCCCAGGGGGGCCGTCCCCCAGGAGCGGCTCGATGACGACCGGGCCTCGTTCCAGGCGGCACGGGCCGCCGTGGCTGCCGCCGAGGCCCAGGTTGCCGCGGCGGAGGCGGCCGTGGGCGCCGCCGAGTCCGGCGTCATCGACGCCGAGGCGGCGGTCTCGGCAGCGCAGGCCACGGTCCAGCGTATCCGGGCCGATATCGACGACAGTGTGCTGACGTCCCCCACGGACGGCCGTATCCAGTATCGTGTCGCCGAGCCGGGCGAGGTTCTTGGGGCCGGCGGGCGGGTGCTCAACCTCGTCGACCTGACCAACGTGTACATGACCTTCTTCCTGCCCACCGCCGAGGCGGGCCGGGTGGCGATCGGGGCGGAGGCGCGTCTGGTGCTCGACGCCGCACCCCAGTACGTGATTCCCGCCACGGTCACGTTCGTGGCCGACGTGGCGCAGTTCACTCCCAAGACCGTCGAGACCGCAGAGGAACGCCAGAAGCTGATGTTCCGGGTCAAGGCGAGGATCGACCCGGAGCTCCTCCGTCAGCACATCACCCAGGTAAAGACCGGCCTGCCGGGCATGGCCTACGTGCGTCTGGATTCCGGTGCGGAGTGGCCTGCGCGGCTGCAGGCCGGGAGCCGTGAGTGAACACGCCGGATGACGGGTTCGCCGCGGCGGCCCGGCTGAGCGGCGTCAGCCTGCGCTACGGCGCCGTGACGGCGCTGGACGGTATCGATCTGACGCTGCCGGCCGGTGGCATGGCCGGCATCATCGGCCCGGACGGCGTGGGCAAGTCCAGTCTGCTGGCGCTCGTCGCCGGGGCCCGCCGGATCCAGCAGGGCCGGGTCGAGGTGCTGGGGGGCGATATCGCCGACGCCGCCTACCGCCGGGCCATGGGGCCGCGCATCGCGTATATGCCCCAGGGCCTGGGCAGAAACCTCTACCCCACGCTCTCGGTATTCGAAAACATCGACTTCTTCGGCCGCCTCTTCGGGCACGCCGGGAGCGAGCGCGAGCGCCGGATCGGCGAGCTGGTGTCGGGCATGGGCCTCGCGCCGTTCGTGAACCGGCCGGCGGGCAAGCTCTCCGGCGGCATGAAGCAGAAGCTCAGCCTGTGCTGTGCGCTGATACACGATCCGGACCTGCTCGTGCTCGACGAGCCCACCACCGGCGTCGACCCGCTGTCGCGCCGCCAGTTCTGGGAGCTGATCGACAGCATCCGCGGCGGGCGTCCCGGTATGAGCGTGATCGTCGCGACGGCGTACATGGAGGAAGCGGCCCGGTTCGACTGGCTCGCGGCGATGGACGCCGGCCGTGTTCTGGCCACCGGTGTCCCTCGGGAGCTGCTTTCAAGCACCGGTGCGGACACACTGGAGGAGGCGTTTATCGCGCTGCTGCCGGCGGAGCGGCGGCGTGGCCACCGGGCGGTCGAGATCCCGCCGCGGACCGCCGGCGACGACGATACGGTCGCGATCGAGGCGCAGGCACTGACCAAGCGTTTCGGTGGTTTCGTGGCCGTGGACCACGTGGATTTCCGCATTCACCGCGGCGAGATCTTCGGGTTCCTCGGCTCGAACGGCTGCGGCAAGACCACGACGATGAAGATGCTCACGGGCCTGCTGCCGGTCAGTGAGGGGCGCGCGTGGCTGTTCGGCCGCGGGGTTGACCCGCACGACATGGAGACCCGGCGCCGCGTGGGCTACATGTCCCAGAGCTTTTCGCTCTATACCGAGCTCACGGTGTGCCAGAATCTGGATCTGCACGCCCGGCTGTTCCGCCTCCCGCCGGAGACGGTGCCGGCCCGGATTGCCGAAATGCTGGAGCGCTTCGGGCTTGATGCTGTCGCCGACGTTCTCCCGGACCGTTTGCCGCTCGGGCAGCGCCAGCGCCTGTCGCTGGCAGTGGCGATGATCCACCGCCCGGAGATGCTGATCCTTGATGAACCCACCTCCGGGGTCGACCCGGTGGCCCGCGACGCGTTCTGGCGGGCACTCGTCGAGCTCTCCCGCCGGGACGGTGTGACTATCTTCATCTCCACGCATTTCATGAACGAGGCCGCGCGCTGCGACCGCATCTCGCTGATGCACGCGGGCCGCGTTCTGGTCAGCGATACGCCGGCGAACCTCCTTCGCGAACGGGGCACGGAGTCGCTGGAACAGGCGTTCATCGACTACCTGGAAGCGGCGGGTGGCGCCGGGGCGGAGGAGGCGTCCACCCCGGCGGAGTCGCCGTCGCCCGTCACCCAAGGCGGGCCATCCGGACAACGGGCCTTCGACCTGCAGCGCCTGTTCAGCTATGCGCGCCGGGAGAGCCTGGAGCTCCTGCGTGATCCCATACGCCTGATGCTCGCGGGGCTGGGCACCGTGATCCTCATGTTCGTGATGGGCTACGGCATCACCATGGATGTCGAGGACCTCAGTTTCGCGGTGCTGGACCGGGACCAGACCACGACGAGCCGTGATTACGCCCTCAACCTCTCGGGGTCGCGGTATTTCGTGGAGAAGGCGCCGATCGCCAGCTACGACGAGCTGGACCGGCGCATGCGCGACGGTGAGCTGAGCCTGGCGATCGAGATACCGCCGGGGTTCGCGCGTGACATCGCCCGGGGCAGGGATGTGCAGGTCGGTGCGTGGATCGACGGTGCCATGCCGTCCCGGGCGGAGACGGTACGCGGCTACGTGCAGGGCATGCATGCGGACTGGCTTGCCCGCAGGTCGGCGGCGTTCGGCGGTGATGCGGCATCCGGGCAGTTCGGTATCGAGACGCGCTATCGCTATAATCCGGACGTGAAAAGCCTGGTGGCGATGGTGCCGGCGATGATCCCGCTGCTGCTGATACTCATCCCGGCGATGCTGACGGCACTGAGCGTCGTCCGGGAGAAGGAGCTCGGCTCGATCGTCAACCTGTACGTGACGCCGGTGACCCGCCTGGAGTTCCTGCTCGGCAAGCAGCTTCCCTATATCGCGCTGGCGATGCTCAATTTTCTGCTGCTCACGCTGCTGGCCGAGGCCGTTTTCGGCGTGACACTGACCGGCAGCTTCCTGACCCTCGCGGTGGCGACGCTGGTGTACGTCACCGCCACGACCGCCATGGGCCTGGTGATATCCACCTTCATGCGCAGCCAGATCGCGGCGTTGTTCGGCACCGCGATCCTGACCATGCTACCGGCCGTGCAGTTCTCCGGGCTCATGGATCCGGTGTCCTCGCTGCAGGGACTGGGTGCGGTGATCGGGCACGCCTATCCGATGACGCACTACCTCACCATTGCCCGGGGGACGTTTTCCAAGGCACTGGATTTCACGGACCTTGGCGGTTCGTTCGTGCCCCTGCTCGTGGCCGTGCCGGTGCTTATCGGGCTGGCGACGGCGTTTCTGCGCAAGCAGGAGCGCTGAGCATGCGCGCCGCGAACGTCTTCCGCCTCGGGATCAAGGAGCTGCGCAGTCTCGCGCGCGACCCGATCATGCTGGCGCTGATCGGCTATGCGTTCACGCTGGCGATCTATACCGCGGCCACGGCCATGCCGGAGACCCTCAACAAGGCGAGCATCGCGGTGGTGGACGAGGACCGCTCGCCGCTGTCGGCGCGGATCGTGGACGCCCTCTACCCGCCGTATTTTCTGCCGCCGGAGCTCATCACCCAGGCGGAGATGGACGAGAGGATGGACACCGGGCTCGACACCTTTGCGCTGGACATCCCGCCGGGTTTCCAGCGGGACGTACTGGCCGGACGCTCGCCGTCGGTACAGCTCAACGTCGACGCCACGCGGATCAGCCAGGCATTCACCGGCACCGGTTATATCCAGGAGATCGTGGCCGATGAGGTCGACGCCTTCATGCAGCGATACCGCTCGGATACCTCCGACCGGGTCGGGCTGGCGCTCCGTGCCCGTTTCAACCCCGAGCTCAACGAGTCGTGGTTCGGTGCGGTCATGGAGGTGATCAACAACGTCACGATGCTCTCCATCGTGCTCACCGGCGCGGCGTTGATCCGGGAGCGCGAGCACGGGACCATCGAGCACCTGCTGGTGATGCCGGTCACGCCGCTGGAGATCATGGCGAGCAAGGTATGGGCCATGGCGCTGGTCGTGCTCCTGGCCTGCAGCTTTTCGCTCGTCACGGTGGTTCAGGGGCTGCTGGCGGTGCCCATCGAGGGCTCGGTACTGTTGTTCCTGGCGGGGGCGACGCTGCACCTGTTCGCGACGACGTCGATCGGAATATTCCTGGGTACGGTTGCACGGTCGATGCCACAGTTCGGGCTGTTATTGATGCTCGTGCTGCTGCCGCTGGAAATGCTCTCCGGCGGGACCACGCCACGGGAGAGCATGCCGGACCTGGTACAGATGCTCATGCTCGCCGCCCCCACGACCCACTTTGTAAGCCTCGCCCAGGCCATCCTCTACCGTGGTGCGGGCCTGGCAACCGTCTGGCCGGAGTTCCTCGCCCTCGGCGTGATAGGCGCCGTGGTGTTTGTCTACTCGCTGTCCCGTTTCCGGGCGACCATCGGCGCGATGGCGTGAGCGCGATCCGCGCTCCGTGGCCCGATCCCGGGCCGCGGCATCTCCCCCGGGGCGGGGCGCTGCCGGTCCGGCATCTTCCGCGCGAATAACCTTATGCGCTATATTTATAACCGAGCGCCGCCCAAGGCGGTCGATCGAAACCGGTCAGGGAAGTGGAGCCGTGAGGGTGGCTACGGAACGGCATTGGGGGATCGTGCTGGGCCTGCTCGTGCTGGGGCTGGCGGTCCGGATCGTCCCCGTGTCCGCGGCGGTGGTCGAGGGCGAGTCCCCCTCGACGGCGGATCACCATGAATTCGAGGCGCTCGACGGCCCGTTCGATTCCGCGATCGAGGTCACTCGGGCGTGTCTGGGATGCCATTCGAAGGCCGCCGAGCAGGTCCGGCGCACCATCCACTGGCGCTGGGAGTTCCGTCACCCGGAGAGCGGGCAGCTCCTCGGCAAGCGTCACGTCATCAACAGCTTCTGCGGGTCGGTGTGGTCCAACGAGCCGCGCTGCACGAGCTGCCACGTCGGCTATGGCTGGACGGACATGCGCAAGCCGCCGCCACGCGCCGACGACCGGGTCGACTGCCTCGTCTGCCACGACACCACCGGTACGTACTGGAAGCTGCCGGCCGGCGCCGGCCACCCGCCGTACGCCGGGATCCGCTCGTCGAAGAGCAGCGGTGCCCCCGGCGAGCCGGTGAACCTCGCCCGTGTCGCCCGCAACGTCGGCCTGAGCGGCCGCGCCAACTGCGGGAGCTGCCACTTCTACGGCGGCGGAGGGGACGGCGTGAAGCACGGCGATCTCGACTCGTCGCTGGTCGACCCGCCGCGTTCGCTGGACGTGCACATGTCGGCGCAGGGGGCGGATTTCCGCTGCGCCGAGTGCCACACGAGCCGGGGCCACCGGATCGCGGGCAGCCGTTACGCCACCAATGCCCGGGACACCCAGGGGATCGACATCCCCGGGCGCACGGACGGCAGCCGCGCGTCCTGCGAGTCCTGTCACGGCCCGCAGCCCCACGGGGCGGCCAAGCTGAACGACCATGTCGACCGCGTCGCCTGCCAGAGTTGCCATGTCCCCGAGTTCGCCCGCGGCGGGGTGGCGACCAAGATGTGGTGGGACTGGTCCAGCGCCGGGCGCCTCGGCGAGGACGGGCAGCCGCTCACGATCCGGGATGCGGCAGGGCACCTGAGCTACCTCTCGACCAAGGGCAGCTTCCGCTACGCCGAGGATGTGGTGCCCGCGTACTACTGGTTCGACGGTGACATGCGTTACACGCTGCGCAGCGAGCCCATCGACGCCGACCATCCCCCGGTGGCGATCAACCGTTTCGGCGGCGGGCCGGATGACGCGGAGGCCCGGATCTGGCCGTTCAAGGTCATGCGCGGCCGCCAGCCCTACGACACGGTCAACCGGACCCTGCTCGTCAACCACGTCTACGGCAACGACGACACCGCGCTGTGGACGAACTTCGACTGGGCCCGCGCCCTCGCCGCGGGCACCGCGTTCGCGGATCAGCCCTACAGCGGTGAGTACGGCTTCGTCGAGACGGTCATGTACTGGCCGATCACACACATGGTCGCGCCGGCCTCGGCGGCCCTGGACTGCGGCGTCTGCCACGCTCGTGACGGCCGCCTCGCCGCCCTCGGCGGTTTCTACCTGCCGGGGCGCGACCGCGGCGTCTGGGTGGAGCGTCTCGGCTGGGGCCTGGTGGTCCTGGTGCTCGTCGCCAGCCTGGGGCACGCGGGCGTGCGGCTCTGGACCCGGGGCCGGCGCGGGAGGCAGGCATGACGCGGGCGATGATCTACACGCGGTTCGAGCGGTTCTGGCACTGGAGCCAGGCCGTGCTGATCCTGAGCCTGCTGTTCACTGGTTTCGAGGTCCACGGCAGCTACAGCGTCCTGGGGTTCGGGGCGGCGGCGCGGGCGCACACGTTCGCGGCCTGGCTCCTGGTCGCGCTCTGGGTGTTCGTGATCTTCTGGTTCGCGGTCACCGGCGAATGGCGTCAGTTCCTGCCGACGACGGACCGGCTCGGCGCCGTGATCCGCTATTACCTGGTGGGGACGTTCACTGGCGAACCGCACCCGTTCCGGCGGACCACCCGGGCGAAGCACAACCCGCTGCAGCGCCTGACCTACCTCGTGCTCAAGCTCGCGATCACGCCGCTGGTGTGGGGCAGCGGCCTGCTCTATCTCTTCTACAACCGCTGGGCCCATACCGGCTTCGCGGGCCTGGAGCTCGGCGCGGTCGCGCTCGTTCACACGGCGGCGGCGTTCCTGATGCTGGCCTTCGTGATCGCCCACGTCTACATGGCGACCATGGGCCGGACGATATTCAGCCTGCTGAAACCGATGATCACCGGCTACGAGGACCCGGAGCGCTGAACCGGGGGATCATCACTGCCGATCCGGAATGACAATAGGAGTGGACCGGATGAAAAAACGTGTCTTTCAGGGCAAGTACCCGATCTACGAGTTCGAGCTGGCGAAGGGCGAGTCGCGCTTCAACAGCGTCTACGAGATCGTTGCCCACCTGAAACAGCGCGTCGAGGAATGCCCGGACGCGACGTTCATCGCGACCTTCGATCATGGTCCGCACACCGCGGCGATGGCACCGGAGGCCGGACACGGCGAGGTGTTGGCGGCATCCCACCTGATCTTCTGTTTCGGGTTCACGCTCACGACCCCGGAGGTGATGGCCGTGCGCCCGCGCTCCATCGCGGTGACGGAGCTTGCGGATCGCTACGTCATCAACTTCCTCGAGGCACCCATCCCCCGGGCGAACGCGACCATGATCGAGTGGGTCGGCGAGATCGCGAGCTCCCGTCAGACGCACCTCAACGACCTGCTGGAGGAGGCCCTGGAGGAGACCTTCCCGGCGAGCGACGCCATCGAGCTGACCCCGCCGGGGCCCGGGCGGTAGCTCAGTCCTGCCCGGCGGGCGCCTCGAGCTGCGCCGCGGCCCAGGCCGCCAGGGGATGCAGGCCGCCGCCGTTGCCGGCGAGGTAGGCGGCGAGGCGGGCACGCTTGTCCGGCGGCCAGAACTTGTGGAGGTGGTCGAGCACGCCCTCGCGGGCGCGTGCCTGCGGGTAGGCCTCGAAGTAGGCCGCGATCTGGTTCGCCTGGTGGACCATCTTGGCGTCATCCATCCCCGGTTGCCTCCGTTGCGGCGATGCGCTGGCCGCCGCAGCCGATGAGGAAGGACCCGCCCCGGGCGAGCGATACCAGGCTCATGTTGGCCCGGCGGGCGAGACGGATCGCGAGGGCCGTTGGGGCCGAGGCGGTGCACAGCAGCGGCACGCCGAAGGCCGCCGATTTCTGCACCATCTCGTAGCTGCAGCGGCTGGAGGTGACGACGAAGCCGGTCGCCGGCGCGACGCCGTCGCGCAGCAGTGCGCCGATGAGCTTGTCCAGTGCGTTGTGGCGACCCACGTCCTCGCGGGCGTGACGGATCGTGCCGTCGGCCGCGGCAAAGGCCGCGACGTGCATGGCCCCGGCGGCGGCGTTGCAGGGCTGCCACTCCGGCAGTGCGGCCATGGCCGCGAATAGCGCCGCGGGGGTGAATACGGGGCCGTCCGCCACCGGCCGGACCGGGCGCAGCGCCTCCTGCAGGCTGCGCACGCCACACAGGCCGCAGCTGCTCATCCCCGGTGTGGCGCGCTCGCGCCGGAGGTGGCCGGGGAGGGCGCCGTGGAGCCGGGCATGGGCGACCACGCCTTCCGGGCGGTCGGTGACCGTTACCGAGTCGACCTCGGCGGTGTCGCGGATGACGCCCTCGGTGAGCAGGAAGCCGTGGACGAAGTCCTCGACGTCCGCCGGGGAGGCCAGCATCACCGCGTAGTCGGTGTCGTTCACCACCACGGCGACGGGTGCCTCCTCCGGGAACACGCCGTCGCCGGAGCCGCGCTCCCCGGCGCTGTAGCGCTCCACCGTCAGCCGGCCGCTCACCCGCTCCACGGGGGGGCGTGGCGCGGCGTGGCGGGCCGGCGGGGGGGCGAGCGGGTCAGGCGCGCTCACGGGCGGCTACCTCCTCGGTCGTGCTTTCCTCGTGGGTGACGCGCTGCTGCCGCTCGCGGGCCTGTGCCTGGCTGTACTGCCATTCGGAAAGGGTGTGGCTCGGCGCCACCTCCACGGCGGTGACCTTGTACTCCGGGCACTCCGTGGCCCAGTCGGAGAATTCCGTGGTGACAACGTTGGTCGCGGTCTCCGGGAAGTGGAAGGTGGTGTAGACCACGCCGGGCATCATCCGCGGGCTGATGTGCGCGTGCAGGGTCGTCTCGCCGATGCGGCTGGCGAGGCGCACGCGCATGCCCTCGCGGATGCCGCGGGTCTCCGCGTCCTCCGGGTGGATTTCGAGGATGTCCTCATCGTGCCACACGCGGTTGTCCGTGCGCCGGGTCTGGGTGCCGACGTTGTACTGCGAGAGGATCCGCCCGGTGGTGAGCAGCAGCGGGAAGCGCCGGTTCGCCCGCTCGTCGGTGGCGACGTAGGGCGTGAGCAGGAACCGGCCGAGCCCGCGGACGAACTCGCCCACGTGCATGACCCGGGTGCCTTCCGGATGGGCCTCGTTGCACGGCCACTGGATGCTGCCGAGCTCGTCGATCTTCTCGAAGCTCACGCCGGCGAAGGTCGGCGTGGTCCGGGCGATCTCGTCCATGATCTCGCCGGGATGGCGGTAGTGCATGGGATAGCCCAGCGCCTGGGCGAGCGCCTGGGTGATCTCCCAGTCCGCCATGCCCGCCGGTGCCTCGGTGATCTTGCGCACCCGGTTGATCCGCCGTTCGGCGTTGGTGAAGGTGCCGTCCTTCTCCAGGAAGGTCGAGCCCGGCAGGAAGACATGCGCGTAACGTGCGGTTTCATTGAGGAAAAGGTCCTGGATGATGACGCACTCCATGCCCTCCAGGCCGGCGGCGATGTGGCGGACGTTGGGGTCGGACTGAAGGATGTCCTCGCCCTGGATGTAGAGCCCCTTGAACGCGTCGCCGGTGGCCGCGTCGATCATGTTGGGGATCCGCATCCCCGGCTCGGTGTCGAGGGTGACGCCCCACTCGCGCTCGAAGATCCCCCGCACGCCTGCGTCGGCGATGTGGCGGTAGCCCGGCAGCTCGTGGGGGAAGGAGCCCATGTCGCAGGAGCCCTGGACGTTGTTCTGCCCGCGCAGCGGGTTCACGCCCACGCCCTCGCGGCCGATGTTGCCGGTGGCCATGGCGAGGTTGGCCATGCCCATGACCATGGTCGAGCCCTGGCTGTGCTCGGTCACCCCGAGGCCGTAGTAGATCGCGGCGTTCCCGCCGGTGGCATAGAGCCGGGCGGCGGCCCGCAGGGTCCCGGCGGGCACGCCGGTGACCTCCTCGACGGCCTCCGGGGCGTTCTCCGGGCGCAGGATGAACTCGCGCCAGGCCGCATACTCGTCCGCCTCGCAGCGGGTCCGGATGAAGCCGGCGTCCTCCAGTCCCTCGGCGATCACGGTGTGGGCGAGGGCGTTCACGAGCGCCACGTTCGTGCCCGGGCGGAGCTGAAGGTGGTAGTCCGCCTCGACGTGGGGCGAGCGCACCAGGTCGATGGCCCGGGGGTCGGCGACGATCAGCCGCGCCCCCGCCCGCAGCCGGCGCTTGAGCTGGGAGGCGAACACGGGGTGGGCGTCGGTGGGGTTAGCGCCGATCACCAGCACCACGTCCGCGCTCTGAATGGAATCGAAGTCCTGGGTGCCGGCGGAGGTGCCAAAGGTGTTCTTCAGCCCGTAGCCGGTGGGCGAGTGGCATACCCGCGCGCAGGTGTCGACGTTGTTGGTGCCGAATACCGCCCGCGCGAGCTTCTGGACCAGGAAGGTCTCCTCGTTGGTGCAGCGCGAGGAGGTGATTGCCCCCAACACCCCCGGGCCGTGGCGCTCGCGCAGCCCGTTCAGCCGTTCGGCGGCGAAGCCGATGGCCTCCTCCCAGCTCACCTCGCGCCAGGCGTCGGTGATGCGCTCGCGGATCATCGGGCTGGTGATCCGGTCGGGGTGGTTGGTATACCCCCAGGCGAAGCGGCCCTTCACGCAGGAGTGGCCGTGGTTCGCCTGGCCGTGCTTGTAGGGGACCATGCGCACGATGCGATCGCCGCGGAGCTCCGCCTGGAAGGAGCAGCCCACGCCGCAGTAGGCGCAGGTGGTGACGACGGCGCGTTCCGGTGCGCCGGCCTCGATGAACGTCTTCTCCTCCAGCGCCTCGGTGGGGCAGGCCTGCACGCAGGCGCCGCAGGAGACGCACTCGGAGCCCAGGAAGTCATCCTCGCCGGTGCCGGCGCTGATCATCGAGGCGAAGCCGCGCCCGTCGATGGTCAGAGCGAAGGTGCCCTGGATCTCGTTACAGGCGCGCACGCAGCGCGAGCATACGATGCAGCGGCTGGGGTCGAAGCGGAAGTACGGGTTCGACTCGTCCACGGCCGCGGCCTGGTGGTTGTGTGCCGACGGATAGCGGCTCGCCTCCACGCCGAGGCGGGCGGCCATGGCCAGGAGCTCGTCGTCGCCGTGGCCCTCGCCGATAACGCTGGTCCCGGGGTGGTCGCTGAGGTAGAGCTCGACGACGTTGCGGCGCACGCGCTGGACGGTGTCGCCGGCGGTGCGCACGACCATGCCTTCCTCCACCGGCGTGGTGCACGAGGCCGGGTAGCCCTTGCGTCCCTCGATCTCCACCAGGCAGAGCCGGCAGGAGCCGAAGGGCTCCAGGCTGTCGGTGGCGCACAGCCGGGGTACGTCCACGCCCGCGGTCATGGCCGCGCGCATGACCGATGTCCCCTCGGGAACGGTGACCGCCTGGCCGTCGATCTCCAGGCTGACGCTAGCCTCCGCGGTCCGTTCCGGGGTGCCGTAGTCGATGGGCCTGATTGCCGCCATTGCCTCCTCCCGGATCCGTCAGGACCCGACGGCCTGCCGGTTGAAGTCGTCGGGGAAGTGGTCGAGGGCGGAGAGCACCGGGTGGGGTGCCATGCCGCCGTGGGCACACAGCGAGCCCTGGATCATCGTCTCGCAGAGCTCGCGCAGCAGCGCCGTGTTCGACTCCCGCGCCTCGCCGTCGACGATACGGTCGATCACCTCCTGGGCGCGGACCGAGCCGATCCGGCACGGAGTGCACTTGCCGCAGGACTCGATGGCGCAGAACTCCATGGCGAAGCGCGCCTGCTCGGCCATGTCCACGGTGTCGTCGAAGACCACGACGCCGCCGTGACCGATCATCCCGCCGCGCTCGGCC